>JASHRH010000250.1 GCA_030037475.1 Acidobacteriaceae bacterium | reverse complement strand
GCCTGCGCGGAGACGAGAGTCCAGCTTCCGAACAGGCAAGCTGTCACGGCCAAACGACGTACAATCCACGTGCTTGTCACAGGGGTTCCTCTTGGTGGTTCCTTAGATGGCAGAAACGGCCTCCGGGGGAGCCGTTCCACCAAAATTTCTTTGCACTCCGGACTTTCGCGCGTCTGCCCTCGCGATGGCAATCCCCCAAAAGAATCCTGCGCCCCGCGGGGATTCTGATCTTCCGCGCCTTGAGGGACAATCCAGCCATTGTTTAGCTGGATTAGACAGGAAAACCCGGTCGATTGTCTCGCTTCCAACCGGGAAATTCACTGATAAGCCTGGAAAGAAGCTGAATGGACTTTCCTGGGCGCCGGCCAGCCTGGCGATCGTGCATGCACCGCTGCCTGCCGGCATTTTCGCTCCAGCGCCGCGTGCTCGGGCCGCGCTCTGGCATCTTTTTGGCAATATTCAACAAAATGCTGCTGCTCAATCGATTCAGCTTGACGCTCGTCTCTGGCGTCAGTAGCATGACGAGGTCTGATCAGGAGCTCTGATGATGCAACTCTTTTCTGTAAAGCGCCTGCTTCTTTGCGCTGGCGCTGCCTGCTTCGCGATGACTTTGGCCGCTTCCGCGCAGTCTTCGGCGGCACAGCAAACGCCTGCGCACAATTGGCCGTGGATGAACAAGTCGCTCTCGCCGGATCGGCGCGCCGACCTCGTCATCCAGCAAATGACCTTCGACGAGAAGTTCAACTTTGTCCACGGTACCGGCTGGAACGGCCTCCGCGAGAACGCTGCCATCCCCACAGGCTCCCTCGGTGGCGCCGGATACGTGGAAGGCGTCCCGCGCCTCGGCATTCCCGGCATCAACATGGCGGATTCGGCCGTCGGCGTCCGCCTCTCCGGAGCCGGCAGCCACTACGCTACCCTGCTGCCTTCCGTGCTGGGCGCGGCGTCCAGCTGGGACCCCAGGGCGCTCTTCCTCTTCGGCGATGTCATCGGCCGTGAATTGCGCGAGACCGGCTACAACATGTCCATTGGAGGCGGCGTGGATCTGGCCCGCGACCCGCGCAATGGCCGCAACTTCGAGTACGCCGGCGAGGACCCGCTGCTGGCCGGGACCATGGTCGGCAATCTCGCCAAAGGCGTGCAATCCAACCAGGTGATGGGCGACATCAAGCATTACGCCTTCAACGACCAGGAAACCGGCCGCACCATCTACAACGCCGAGATCACCCAGCGCGCCGCTCGCGAAAGCGACCTGCTCGCTTTCCAGATCGCCATCCAGACGGCCCATCCCGCCGGGGTGATGTGCTCCTATAACAAGGAGACGGTGACCCCGCCCGACACCAGCCCCGACTGGTCCTGCCAGAACGACTATCTGCTCAACCAGGTGCTGAAGAAGGACTGGGACTTCCAGGGATTCGTGCTCTCCGACTGGGGTGGCACCCACTCCACTGTGCATGCCTTCCTGTCCGGACTCGACCAGGAAGAGCCCGGCTCCATGTACCTCGGCGATCCGCTGAAGAAGGCCATCCAGGATGGCCAGGTGCCCATGTCGCGGCTGAATGACGCGGTCCATCGCGTCCTGCGCGAGATGTTCGCGAACGGCATCATCGACAATCCGCCGCAGACGGAGGAAATCAATCCCTTCCTCGGCCGCCGCGACGCGGAGCACATCGCCGACGAGAGCATCGTCCTGCTCCGGAATGAGGACCACATCCTGCCGTTGTCCGCAGAAAGCGTCCGCTCCATCGCGCTGATCGGCGCGCATGCCGATGTTGCTGTTCTTTCCGGCGGCGGCTCTGCCCAGGTCGATGCGCCCGGCGGCGGCGCTGTTCACCCGCATCCCGGCTCGGCGCACTGGCTGGAGCACGTCTGGTTCCCCGACTCTCCGGAGCGTTACATCCGCCGGCACGATCCCACTGCCGACATCCAGTTCAATGAGGGCACGGATGTCCAGGCCGCGGCTGCACTCGCCGCGAAGTCCCAGTTCGCCATTGTCTTTGTTCAGCAGTGGATGAGCGAGGGCATGGATCGGCCGTCGATCGAACTGCCGCGCAGTCAGGACGCGCTCGTCGAGGCCGTCGCGAAGGCCAATCCGCATACCGTCGTCGTGATCGAGAGCGGCGGTCCGGTCGCCATGCCCTGGGTCGATCAGGTCCAGGGGATCGTCGAGGCGTGGTTCCCCGGCATTGGCGGCGCACAGTCCCTGACGAACATCCTGTTCGGCGACGTCGATCCTTCTGGCCGCCTCCCGATCACCTTCCCGAAAGACGACGCGCAGTTACCGCACCCTCAGGTTCCCGGCCTGTCGCCCCAAACCGAGCCTGGCGGCCTGCCTGAGAACGCATACCATCACAAGCCGGTGCCCTTCGACGTCAATTACAACATTGAGGGCGCGAGGGTCGGCTATAAGTGGTTTGAGTCCGAACACAAGACGCCGCTCTATCCCTTCGGCTTCGGCCTCTCCTACACGACGTATTCCTTCTCCGGTCTTTCGGTCGATGAGGCGCAGCGGACGGCTACATTCACCGTGCGCAATACCGGCTCACGCGCCGGCACGGAGGTCGCGCAGGTTTATGCGATCCTGCCCGCCTCGACGGGCGAGAACACCTGGAAGCGCCTAGTCGGATGGGAACGCGTGACGCTTGGCCCCGGCGAATCGCAGACGGTCACTGTGCCGATGAATAAACTCACGCTGTCGATCTTCGATGTGGGAAAGAACGCCTTCGAGATGCCACCCGGGGACTACACCATCGTCGCGGGCTCGTCGTCGGAGGACACGCCGCTGCGGGCAACGATGCATGTGGAATAGCAGAAACACGACGGCTCCGCATCCGTTCGGACACGGAGCCGTTGCTGGCTGCTGTTCTCATCCGGCGAAGAGCGCGCCCGAGGGCGCTGCGCTCGTACTGCCGTACGATCCTGCGCTCGCGGGCTTCTCCGCACTGGCCGGCGTGTTCAGCTCGACTTTGCCGGAAAAGATCGCATTCTCTTCAATGGAAAGCCGCGCCGCGTGGACGTCGCCGGTCATGTGGCAGCCCGCGCGCAGTTCCACGCGCCCCGATGCATGGGCGTCGCCCTGCAGCGTTCCCTGCACCACCACGTCGCGCGCGGAGACATTGGCCTGCACCCGCGCGTTCGCGCCCACCGTCAGCCGGTTGTCGTTCAGCGTGATGGTGCCTTCCACCAGACCCTCGACCAGCAGGTCCTCGTCGCCTTTCACTTCTCCTCGAATCTGCACGGACTTCCCGATAACGGCTGCTGCCTCTCCCGGCATGTCGGCTCCTTTATTCGCTGCTGCGCTTTGCTCGCACTATACGCAACAGCGCTGCGGGCCGCAACCATTGCAGCGTCAAAAACGGTTACGTCGGATCAGGCCAGGTCTGGAAGGGCGGGGGAAAACATCAGCAGTGTCTGACCCACTGCCGGAGGTGACGTTCTCTGGCGTCCGTTCAGCAGCCAGCCTGCAGACGGCGCCGAGCGCGACGATCTGCGATCGAGGCCGCCAGAGCTACTTTGTCGCGCCGCGCGCGACAAAGCCAGGATTCCGCAGCACGGGCTTGTTGTAGACCATCGGGTTTCCTTCGAGGTCTGTCACGGTGCCGCCGGCCTGTTCCACAATGCACTGTGCTGCAGCCGTGTCCCATTCCATTGTCGACCCGGTGCGCGGATACACATCCGCTGTTCCGTCGGCGACCAGGCAGAACTTCAGCGAGCTTCCCATCGTCACGAAATCGCAATGCGCGGCGTCGCCTGTGAAGCGGTCCAGGTTCTCCTCGCTGGACGCATGCGAGCGGCTCACCACCACGCGCGTCCGGCCATGCGCCGCCCTGCCAATCCGAATGGCAATGGCAGCGGCGGATCCGCTCTCCGCCTTCCACGCGCCGGCTCCGCGCGCCGCGTAATACATCCTGTCGATCGCCGGCGCGCAGACCACGCCCAGGATCGGCCGACCGTCCTCGATGAGCGCGATGTTCACCGTGAATTCGCCGTTGCGCTTCAGGAGTTCCTTCGTGCCATCCAGCGGATCGACCAGCCAGAACCTGTACCACGCCCTGCGCTCATCCAACGGGATTTCCCGGGACTCCTCCGAAAGAATCGGCCACTCGGGCACAATGCGCCTCAGCCCTTCATCGATAACCCGGTGGGAAGCCAGGTCCGCCTGAGTGAGCGGGGAATTGTCCCGCTTGTATTCGACTGCGGGATTCACCTCGGCGTAGACGCGCATCACCGCCTCGCCCGCCTGACGCGCGAGCTGAACCACCTGCGGCAGAAGCTCCCGCAGCCGATTGTCTTCCGTCGC
>JASHRH010000249.1 GCA_030037475.1 Acidobacteriaceae bacterium | reverse complement strand
GATCTCATCGAAGAACGACGTGCTGCAGGCGCGAGCAGCGGAACATCTCGGCGGCTACGGAGTGGTGCTGGCGGGGACAGTTGTGGTGGTCGCGGTGTATCTGATCGTAGTGACGGCATTCGGGAAAGAGTCTCGCGGCGCCGTGCTCCGCACTACTTCAGATTAAGGCGATCGAGCAGCACCGCTTCGGCGGCGCGCAAATCCTTTTCTGTATCCACGCCGATGGTGTCCGACGGCGCGTTGGCGACGTAAACGTCAATGCCGTTGTCGAGGAGGCGGAGCTGCTCGAGGCGCTCGACTTTCTCGATCCAGGAGGCAGGCAGCGCGGCAAAGCGGTCCAGCGCCTCACGGCGGTACGCGTAGATGCCGAGATGCTTGCGGTAACCGGCGAATCCCGCCTGATCGCGGTCGTACGGGATGGTGGCGCGCGAGAAATAGAGGGCGCGATCGTCGCTGGCGGTGACGACTTTGACGGCATTGGGATTGTCGATGTCGTGGGCCGGACAGCGGACGGCGAGCGTGGCCACCTGGACTTCCGGGCGGCGGAAGAGCTCGAGCAGCGGCGGAAAGTGCTCCGGGGTCAGCAGCGGCTCGTCGCCCTGGATGTTGACGCAGATGTCGGCAGGAACGGACTGCGCGACGGCGTGGACGCGGTCGGTGCCGCTGGGGCAGTCGACGGGCGTGAAGACGGCGGGGAGATTGTGTGTACTGCAGAAGGCGAGAACCTCGTCGGAGTCGGTGGCGATGAGGATCTGGTCGAACAATGAGCAGGCACGGGCGGCACGGTAGACCCAGGCAATCATCGGCTGGCCGGCGATCTCGCGCAGCACCTTGCGGGGCAGGCGCGTGGATCCGAGGCGGGCGGGGATGACAGCGAGGACGCGGCCGAGGTCGGAAGGCAAAGCGAATTCTCCGAGTCACAGTGTACTGGCGAAACTCCCGCGCATCAAAATGAGCATCACCTGATGCTAAAATTGATGCGCAGAGGCGAGCATGAGAACGACGGTGACGCTGGACGACGAACTGGTAAGGACCGCGCAGGAGTTTTCAGGAATTAAGGAAAAGAGCCTTCTGGTGAATGCGGCCCTGAAGATGATGATTGAGTGGGAGGCTTCGCGCCGGGCCGCAGCCCTGGGGGGCACGATGCCGGGATTCAAAGCGGGGCCGCGCAAGAGGCCCTGGGTTGAGGCGGCTCGCCGCCGGAGAAAGAAGGCGGCGTGATTCTCGCGGATACCTCGGTTTGGATCGACCATCTGAATCAGGGCGACGACACGATGTTCGAACTGCTGCAGGCCCGGCAGGTTCTGGTCCACCCGTTCATCCGGGGCGAGGTAGCGTTGGGATCCGTGCGAGAGCGGACGGCTGCATTCGCCATTCTCCAGTACCTGCCAAAAGCCGTCATTGCAGCGGATGAAGGGGTGCTGCAGCTCATCGAGAACTGGGCGCTGACGGGAACCGGAATCGGATACCTGGATGCTCATCTGCTCGCGTCCGTCCTGCTGACCCCCGGCGCGCGGCTCTGGACGCGCGACCGCGCGCTGCGCAGGGTGGCGCGGCAGCTCTCGCTGGATGCGGGGCTGCGCTAGGGCGAGGCGGTTGCATGGGGCAAGCGCCAGCCATTACTTTGGTCTGACGGAGAAACGATGGCAGCCGATACCGCGATCAGCCCCAATCTGGAATCCATTTTGCGCGAGAACCGGGTGTTTCCCCCGCCCGCGGAGTTCGCGCAGCACGCACACATCAAAAGTCTCAGTGAGTACGAGCAGATATACCACCGCTCCGTGAATGATTCGGAGGGGTTCTGGGCCGAGGCGGCGCGCGAGCTGCACTGGTTTCAGTCGTGGGAAAAAGTCCTCGAATGGAACTTCCCGTGGGCGAAGTGGTTCGTCGGGGGCAAGCTGAACCTCTGCTACAACTGCGTGGATCAGCAGATAGAGAAAGGGCGCGCGGAGAAGACGGCGATCCTGTGGGAAGGCGAGCCAGGCGAGGTGCGGCGGCTGACCTATCGCGAGCTGCTGGCGGAAGTGCAGCGGTTCGCGAATGTGCTGAAGGGGCTCGGCATCCGGAAGGGCGATCGCGTCGCCGTTTACATGGGGATGACGCCGGAGCTGGCGATCGCGGTGCTGGCGTGCGCGCGCATCGGCGCGGTGCACTCGGTCATCTTCGGGGGTTTTGCCGCGAACGCGATTGTGGATCGCGTGAACGACTCGCAGTGTGTCGCGATCCTCACCCAGGACGGCTCGTGGCGGCGCGGCAACGAAGTGAAGCTGAAGGCGACCGTGGACGAGGCGGTTGGCAACTGCCCAACCGTGAAGAATGTGGTGGTGTACCGGCGGACGGGCTCGGCCGTGGAGATGCAGACGGGGCGCGACCACTGGTGGCACGAGCTGATGGCCGCAGCGGAGAAGGAATGTCCGGCGGAGCCGATGGATTCCGAAGATCCGCTCTACATCCTGTACACGTCGGGCACGACGGGCAAGCCGAAGGGGCTGGTGCACACCACCGGCGGCTACGCGGTGCAAACGTATCTCACCAGCAAGTACATCTTCGATCTGAAGGAAGACGACATTTATTGGTGCTCGGCGGACATTGGCTGGGT
>JASHRH010000248.1 GCA_030037475.1 Acidobacteriaceae bacterium | reverse complement strand
CGCTACCTTGACACGGTAGAGGTCAGGAGTTCGAGTCTCCTCGTGCCTACCATTCCTTCGACAATTCTGAGTCTCAGAATCCCGGCGGCCGCTCATCGGCCACGCCAAAGGCGCGCTCCAGCGCCAGGCCCGCCGTACCCAGCCGGCCCTCCTCGAACGGCGGCGCGATCAGCGTAACGCCGTACGGCACACGTCGCGGCGGCGAGAAGTGCGGCAGCGGATGCGCGGGATCGGGAGCCCAGTCGCTGCGCGCTTCCGACACCTCGACAAATCCTGCCCGCAGCGTCAGCGACGGATGGCCGGTGCAATTCGTGATCGTCAGCATCTCGTCGCGCAGCGAAGGCACCAGCAGCAGGTCCACCTGGGAAAAGATCCGCTCCATCTGCTCCGCCACCTGCCGCCGCATCCGGTCCGACTGTACGAAATCGACGGCGGAGAGGAAGCGCGATTGCCGGAAAGTATTCGGCCAGGCATCCGGAACCTGCGCGCGCATTGCATCTACCTGATTGCTGAGCGTCAGCTCTTCGAAGGCCGCCGCCGACTCGGCGAACAGAATCACCTCCAGGCAGTCGTACGGCCAGTCCGGCAGCGTGACTTCCACCGGCTGCATGCCCAGCTTCTCGGCGGTGCGCAGCGCCGCGCGATCGACTTCCGTGGCCGGAGGCTCACCCATCCATGCCGGGAAATATCCCAGGCGCAATCCGCGCGACGATGCGGCTGCGTCGAAGTCCAGATGGCTCGACACGCTGTAGAGATCGCCCGAATCGGGTCCGGTGATCGCCTGGAGTACCAGCAGCGTATCTTCCACGCTGCGCGCCATCGGCCCCAGTTTATCCAGCGACCAGCACAGCGTCATCGATCGGGTACGCGCCACGCGGCCAAAGGTGGGGCGCAGTCCCGTGACGCCGCAGCGCATGCTGGGGCTGACAATACTGCCATCCGTCTCGCTGCCGATGGCGAAGCCGACCAGACCGGCTGCAGTCGCCGCCCCCGGTCCGGCGCTCGAACCGGACGAACCCTCTTCTGTCAGCCATGGATTCATCGTCTGTCCGCCGAACCAGATGTCGTTCAGCGCCAGCGCGCCCATGCTGAGCTTGGCGACCAGCACCGCGCCCGCCACATTCAGCCGATCGACGACAACGGCGTTCTTGTCCGGCACGCGATTCCGAAACGGCTCGGCTCCATACGTGGTGAGGATGCCTGCTGTATCCAGCAGATCCTTCGCGCCCCACGGAATTCCGTGCAGCGGTCCGCGATAGTGCCCGGACCGAATCTCCCCGTCGGCGCGGCGCGCCTGCTCGATCGCGTGATCCGCCGTGAGCGTGATGACGCAGCGCAGCGTGGGCCCGAAACGCTGCAGCCGATCCAGATAAATGCGCGTCAGCCGCTCCGATGAAATCTTTCCTCCCTCGATCCAGCGCGAGAGCTTCCAAACGGGAGCATAGGCTATAAGTTCGTCGCTGGCCGGCAGAGGCCCGGGATCGTCATGTCCGCGCACAAAGCGGTTCTGCCGCGGACCCGTCTCGCCGGGCAGCGCCGCCTTCACCCTCGACCAGGGCGCCATGCCGTCGCCCAATGCCAGTTTGCGCGGACCGGTGCGGCGCTCGTACAGCGGCGCCATCGCTTCCTGCCAGTTTTGCGCAGCTTCGGCACGATGCGCCGCGCTCATCTCCACGCGCACCAGCTTTTCCGCCTCAGCGAAGGTCGCTGCGGAAATCTGCGGCCCCATCGGGGGCGCGGTTCCAAAGGCTGGCGGCTGGCCTGCCGGAGGCGCAGTGGTGCTCTGCTGAGCCTCCAAAGCAGGAGCGATGGCCGTCCCCAGCAAGCCCATGGACGATGCCAGGACAAATTGCCGGCGCGAGCGATCCATAAGTGTGCGGCCCTCCTCAGGAAAATTGGTCAGCCGCCACTATACGGCAAGAGCATTCGCCCTGCGCGGATTCAATGCGGCTGGCTCACTGCACCTGAATCGTTGCGCTCTGCGCGATATCCGCCGAGGAGTCGCCGATCATCAGTTGCACGGGTTCCGGCAGCACCCGAAAGGCGTGCGTGCCCACATCCCAGAACGCCAGTTGCGGGGCCTTTAGCGGAATGGTGACGGTCTTCGTCTGGCCAGGATCGAGAGTGACACGCTGGAACCCTTCGAGTTCTTCGCGCGGACGCACCACCTCCGGTTTCGGCCAGCTAACGTAGAGCTGCACCACCTCATCGCCGATGCGGTCACCGGTGTTCGTCACGTCCACGCTCACGGTCATCGCGCCATCAGCGGCGAGCGTCGGTGTGCTGGTACGCAGGTTCGAAAACCTGAACGTGGTGTAGCTAAGGCCGAATCCGAAGGGATACAGCGGCTGCCCCTTGAAATACATATAGGTATAGCCGTCGCGGATGTTGTAGTCCATGCGCGGCGGAAGCTGATCCACCGCCTTTGGCCAGGTGCGAACCAGATGCCCGCCCGGATCGTAGTCGCCGAAGAGGACTTTCGCCAGCGCGGTGCCTTCATCCTGCGAGGATTGCGCCATCGTAAGGATGGCCGGGACGTTGGCTTCGGTCCAGTTGATGGTGAACGGGAAGCTGGCGATGAGCATCACCACAGTCTTCGGCTGCACGTCGTAAACCTGCTGGATGAGCTGCTCCTGGTAGAGCGTCATCGTCTCGCGGTCGCGGCCTTCGCGCCCATCGCTGGGCACCGTGCAGGGCAGCGTGTTGCCGCCATCGGGCGTATTCACCCACTCATGGCCCTCATCCGGACCGCAGGTGGGATTGTTGCCGACCACGACCACAGCAACGTCGGATTCCTTCGCCGCCTTCAGTGCATTGGCCTCGCCGTCCATGGTGTCATCCGGCGCATAATTCACCTTCACATTGGGACCGGCTTCGCTTTGAATTCCCTGCAGCGGAGTCACCGCGTAGGGCGGCGTGCCGCCGTACCAGTCCCAGTGCACCACGTTGGCCAGCGGTCCGATGACCGCGATGGACTTGATCTTCGTCTTGTCGAGAGGAAGGAAATGGTCCTGATTTTTGAGCAGGACGACAGATTCGAGCGCGATCTTCTGCGAGACGGAGCGGTCGCGCTCGGTGTTCCACGGTGGAGGCTCGTTGCCGGTTTGCCGGATCTTCGTATACGGAACCATCTCCGGCGGATCGAGCAACCCAAGCCTGATCTCGACCTGGAACTTGCGTCGCAGCGCGGTGTCGATTTCCGCTTCGGTGATCCTGCCGTCCTTCACTGCCTGAATCATCTGATCGCGGTAGAAGTCGAGAAACTGATTGATGCCGGCATGGAAGGCCGCCACCACCGCGTCTTCCTGATTGTCGAAAACGTGGCGAGGATCGACGAGGAGATGGATCGCGCCGCCGTCGCTGGAGACCACGTCCACACCCCACTGGTCGATGACCCTGCTGCGCAGCACCGGATTGATCGCCATGGGCACGCCATTCCACGCGTTGTAAGAGGCCATGACGCCTCGCGCGCCGCCCTCCTGAAAGGCCATCCGGAACGGAACGGAGTAGTACTCCCGGAAGAGGCGCTCGTCGAAATTCGACGTGGAGCTGGTGCGGAAATTCTCGTTTTCGTTGGCGAGGAAATGCTTCAGCAGCGAAGCGGCCTGCCAGTATTTGGGATTGTCGCCCTGAAGGCCGTGAACGAATGCCGTCGCCATGGTGCCGTTGAAGAAGGGGTCTTCGCCGTACACTTCCTCGCTGCGCCCCCAGCGTGGATCGCGGTCCAGATCGGATTGCGGTCCCCACAGCATGAGGATCTGGCGGTTGTAGCTGGGCGTCTGCGTGATATAGCGCGCTTCGTAGCCTTCCACGCCGGCGGCTTCGCGGATGATCGCCGGATCCCACGTTGCGCCCATCCCCGGAGGCTGCGGAAACTGCGTCGTCGTGATCGCCGGCCGGCCAGGCCAGCCCTGCCGCTGCACCACGCCGTGGATCCCTTCCGAGGCTCCGATGTTCGGCACGCCCAGGCGCGGCACGCCCGTGTCTGTACCCAGGCAGTCGATCTTCTCGTCCAGAGTCATCAGCGAGAGAAGATTGTCGATGCGCTGTTCGGCGGGCAGATTGGGATTGTCGAAGGGATAGTGCTTCAGGTGCCACTGATCCACATTCGGCTGCGGCGCGTAGCGCTGTCGCTGGGCGACGGCGGGGCTGACAGCGGCGAGCAGAAGAAAGCAGACGACGGCGACGAGGCTCTTTTTCATGAGTCAGCTTCTCCGTGTCCGGACGCAAACCGAGCGGAGCCGGAAATGTGCAGACTACCACGCGAAAGGGATGTGATGGGCGAACGCAGGAAGGACCGTAAAAAAACGTTTGACCCGAAACACCCGCGATGGCGGGCGCTCGGTGGCCGGAGTCGCGGCAAACCCCGGCAAAAACAGAACGGCATGCCCCGGCTCCTGCAAGCGCCGGCGCCGGGGGCAAATCTTACATCAGGTGAGCCACGGCGTCCCACACATACACGCCGATGATGGCGACGGTGAGAGCCCAGCTGGCTCCCGTAACCACCCGGATGTAGGGTTGGACTTTGTTCACTTTCACCAGAATTTCTTCCTGCTGCTGCTTCTGGTGGCTGGCGGCATCGTCGAGGAAGATCTGGTCTTCTTCGTAGCGCGTGAGGTTCGAGCGGTAAAGAAGCAGAATCAGCAGGCAGGTGATAATGCAGGCCCACACGATCCAGACAACGGGCATATAGCTCATGAGGGAGCTCATAGTGCGCCTCAGGGACGTCGAAAATCCGCCTGCCGGGAGGGGCGCTGGGAAAATCGCCCTTGCGGGTCCCCCGGCGCGCCTGTTGTTGGCGCGGTGGGGTCGTCTGCCGCCGGAACCGGGCGTTCCCCGGAATCGTCCCCGCCGTCGAAGCGGTTGGGCCGGCACTGCGCCGGGCGGGTCCGGAAAGAGCCGCTGGAAGTCCGGGCTCGGAGGGCTACAGAGCCGTCCGCTGAAGGATGTTAGCGCTGTTGGGGCAGGGTTGAACAGGGATTTTCAACAATTCCCATTACTTTCTGGCAACTCCCGGTGGATCAGAGGATTCCATGCAAACACCTGGGAGGCCTAAGGAACCGTGAAGCGATCGAACTGGGGGAACCTGCTGATCCGAGTCGCGGCGACGCTGGGGTTGTGCATGGCCTTGTTCTGGATGATGTCGTGCGGCGGATCGGCGGGGATAAGATGAGACGCCAGTTCCCTGCTCCGGATCGCGGATACGGTCAGGTAGACTCGGAAGCGTGTCCGACACGAAGAAGTGGGTCTGCGTCTTTTGCGCCTCGGCAGCCGGTGCGTCTCCTGAATATCTGAATTCCGCGCGGGATCTGGGCCGGCGCATCGCCGGGCGTGGCTACGGGCTGCTGTATGGTGGCGCGACGGTGGGCGCAATGGGCGCGGTCGCCGATGCGGCGCTGGCCGCGGGTGGCGCGGTGATCGGCGTCATCCCGGAGGTCATCCGCGAGCGCGAGATCGACCATCATGGGCTGACCGAGCTCCACGTCGTCGGCACCATGCACGAGCGCAAGGCGATGCTCTCCAGCCGCGCCGATGCCTTTGTTGCTCTGCCTGGCGGCTACGGCACCATGGACGAGTTCATCGAGATCCTCACCTGGGCGCAGTTGCGCATCCACGCCAAGCCCTGCGTGCTGGTCAACGTGCACGGTTTCTACGACGGCCTGCTGCGCTTTCTCGATACCTGCGTCGTCGAGGGATTCATCCAGGTGGAGAACCGCAGGCTGGTGCAGGTGGCGCGCGATCCGGAAGAGGCCCTGGCCGTGGTGGAGCGGGTGTGGCGCGAGCGCGCGGAGATTCCGGCGCACGATCAGCGGCTGGACTCCGTGGTGAGGTGAGGTTCAGTGAGGATTCCCCCTTCACTGGGTGCCCGCCCTTGTCGCGCTTGATTTGAGCGCGACAGAATGGGCGTGGTCATCCGTGATCTGTCACCCGTCATGGCTGTGCCGCGTGCATCCTCTTCATCTCCCTCCTGGCGGTCTGCTCGTCGACCTGCTCGAGCACGGTGTCCCGCCCTTTCCCGGACCATCGGAAGAAGTAGCTTTCCCCCGGTTCGACATCGAAGGGCACGCTCTTGCCCAGGTGAACCATCATGAGGAGACGATATGGATTCGCTGATCCCTCCAGCTCGTGCTCGCAGGATGGAGGTACAGGCTCCGTCAGGGCCGGCGAATCCACCCCCTCAGGGGCTTTGATTCCACATCCTTCCCATGCTCCTTTCAGGTTCTGGTAGCAGTCTTCGAGGTTGTCGGGATTGGCCGATGTCCAGTGTTGCCAGTCGATGGCGGCACATCCGAGAAACCTGGTCCATGCCCCCGTGGGTGTAGGGAGGCTCGCACGCAGATGTCCCGCAATCGGCACTGTGGAGGTCACCACCATGGGAACCGGTGAAACCTGAAATTGGGCGTAGGTTTTCGGGTCCAGCTCCACCGGGGCAGTGCCGGCTGCGAAGACAGACGGGTGTACGCGAGCGTCCCCGCCTTTTCTGTAAATGGTTACGGTCGCCTGCTGAACGTTTGCGGGACTATCCTGTGCCAGTCCACACACGGCTGTAGTCATGATCAGTGCTGCAGCCAGCACGGATCGGGCATTGCTGATTGAACGCAGAAATGGGAACATCCCATGCTCCTTTGGCATGTCCTGGTCGTTGCCCCGGAGAACTCTGGCGGGGCTGATTGCTGCAA
>JASHRH010000247.1 GCA_030037475.1 Acidobacteriaceae bacterium | reverse complement strand
GCGTGGTTTATGGCTGCGCATTGCTCCGGGCGAGTCGCTGGGCCTCGTAGGCGAATCCGGCTCCGGGAAATCCGTCACAGCGTTGGCGATTCTGCGCCTGCTCGATGAAACCGCCAGCGTGACCGGCCGGATCGACTTCGACGGCCGCGATCTGTGCGCGCTCCCGGCGGCTGCGATGCGCCGTGTGCGCGGCCGCGAGATCGCCATGATCTTCCAGGAGCCCATGACCGCGCTCAATCCGGTCATGCCCATCGGCGAGCAGATCGCCGAATCCGTCCGCCTGCACCAGCCCGGCCTGTCGCGCCGGCAGGTCCGCGAGCATGTCCTGGAGGCGATGCATGCTGTCGCGCTGCCCGATGCCGCCGCACGCTGCGCCGACTATCCGCACCAGTTCTCCGGCGGACAGCGCCAGCGCATCCTGATCGCGATGGCGATCGCGAACCGTCCGCGCCTGCTCATCGCCGACGAACCCACCACCGCGCTCGACGTCACCGTGCAGGCGCAGATTCTCGATTTGCTTGGCCAGCTCCGCGAACGCTTCGGCCTCGCTATGCTCTTCATCTCCCACGATCTCACCGTTGTTTCGCAGGTTGCCGACCGCGTCGCCGTCCTGCGACACGGCCTGTTGCTTGAGGAAGCGCCGCGGCAGGCGATCTTCCGGAATCCGCTGCATCCCTACACGCGCAGCCTGCTGGGCGCGGTGCCAACGATGAAAACGGATCTGGACAAACCGCTCGCCACCCTTAAGACTCGCACCATGACCACCGTGAGCTTTCACATTGGCGATGGGTCGCCGCCGCCCCCTCCGCCGCTGCGCGAGGCTGAGCCGGGGCATTGGGTGCGGTCTCAGTCGCCCGTCCCCTGATTCCGCGGCACCCCCGGCGTCCGCGCGGGGATGCCCTTTTCGGGGCAGTCTCCCATCCAATCCATGAGATAGAGTGGAAGTTCGACCTCGTCGTCATGCGCGCGCTGATTGTTTCCGATATTCACGCCAACCTTGAAGCGCTTCAGGCAGTGCTCGCCGCCTCTCCCGTCTATGACGTGGTCTGGAACCTCGGCGACATCGTCGGCTATGGCGCCAACCCCAACGAGGTCATCGACGAGTCTCGCCGTCTGGGCACCGTTTTCGTCCGCGGCAATCACGACCGCGTCTGCTGCGGCCTCAGCGACGTGGAGGATTTCAACCCCATTGCGCAGCGCGCGGCCCGCTGGACGGAATGCGTTCTCACCGGCGAGCATCGCGACTGGCTACGTCATCTCGCCGCCGGTCCCGTCATGCCCGACGGTCCGCAGGTGAGCTGCGTCCACGGCTCGCCCATCGACGAGGACGAGTACATCCTGACTGTGCGTGATGCATGGATCTCGCTCCATGCGCCGCGCACCCGCATCACGTTCTTCGGCCACACCCATGTGCAGGGCGGCTTCGCCACCAATGGCGACGAGTGGATTCGCCTCACGCCCCGCCATGGCCGTCTGCTGCGCGGCATCGCGCCCGCGGAGCCCGACGAGTACGAGCTGCGCCTGCGCGAAGGCGTGCGCTATCTGCTCAATCCCGGCTCGGTTGGCCAGCCGCGCGACGGCGACTGGCGCGCCGCCTTTGCCGTCTATGACGATGAGCAAATGCTCCTCACCTGGTATCGCGTGCCGTATGATGTGCGCGAAGCGCAGGAACGCATCCTCGAAGCCGGCCTGCCGGATCGCCTCGCCTCGCGCCTGCGCGAAGGACGCTGAGCCCGGCTTTGATCCAAAAGCAATGCCGCCTGGTGGCTTGCTTGACATGGAACCACGCTTCCCCTACAAGTGTGTGGGATACAGAGGAATCGTCGTGGAGGGAAGACAGATCAGCAGGCCTGCCTCAAAACCCTCCCCGGTCTCGGCGGAAATCCGCCGTCTGGTCATGCGTTTTGTCGACATGCTGCCCCTCGGGGGAGAAGTCCTCGAGGTGGCGGCCGGCTCCGGCGCCCTGGCCGTTCCTCTCGCCCGCGCCAGCCGGATGCACGTCACCGCCCTCGACGCGAGCGCTGCGGCCATTGACGCAGTCCGCCGCAATGCCGACAAAGCCGCCGTGCGCATCGATGTTCAGAAAGGCGACCCGGCGCACATGCCGTTCCCCGACGGCTGCTTCGATTTCGTCATCTGCCGCGCGCCCATGAAGAGCTTTCCGGACCCTGTCGCCGTCCTGCGCGAGATGCGCCGCGTTCTCAAGCCCGGGCGACGCGGCGTCATCCTTAACCTGCGCCGCGACGTGCCGGGCGAGCAGGTGACCCGATACATTGAGAGCCGCAGATCGTCGTTTCTCGGCCGGCTGTCGGCGCGGCTCGATTTCCGCATGCAGCTCCGCAGCGCTTACACGCTGCGCCAGTTTGAGGCTCTCCTCAGTCAGGTTCCGTTCGGCTCGACGCGCATCGACGGCGCCCCATTGGGCGTCGAAGTCTGGTTCGAGCGATAACCCGATCAGCGCATTCCCGCGCCCACGGCGGCGTTCACCACCCGCAGCGCCGATTCGGCGGCTTCCTGCCCGGTGCGAATGCAGTCCGGCACGCCAATGCCCTGATAAGCATTCCCAGCCAGAGCAATTCCGGGCAGCTCCGCAAGGCGGTCCCGCACCAGCTGGATCCGCTCCAGATGTCCCACGCCGTACTGCGCCATTGCCTGCCGCGAGCGACAGACGCGTACGAAGCTCGGCAGAGCCTTGAGACCCAGAATTTGCTCCAGTTCTTTCAGCACGATCACTGTCAGCCGCGCATCGCTCTCATCCAGCAGTTCGTCGTGGCGCGCGCCACCGAGAAAACAGCGCAGCAGCCTCTTGCCCTCCGGCACGCGCCCGGCAAATTTCGCATGGACGAACGTGCAGGCCAGAAGCGCCCGTTGCTCCGTCGCCGGAACCAAAAAGCCGAATCCCGGCGGCAGGTTCAGCGGCCGCCCGATCTCATATCCCAGCGTCACCGTAATCGACGAGGTGCAGGGAACGCCCGACAGCGCCTCGGCCAGCGGGTGATCGATCGGGCGCAGCAGGCTCGCGGATCCCCATGCGGGCAATGCCAGAATCAGCGCGTCGAACAGTTCCTTTCCGAAGGGCGTCTCCACCATCCATCCCGCCGGATCCCGCCGCGCCCCGTGCGCCGCGCCTTCCACACGGTCAATTGCATATACTTCAGCGCTCAGATGCATCCATTCCGGCGGCAACTGCATAGCGATCGCGTCCACCATCTGGCTCATGCCGCCGCGCAGCGTGGTAAACAGCGGCTGTGCCGGAGCCTTCGCGCGCTGCCTGCGCGCCGCCAGCATCGCGCGCGTCAGGCTGCGATGCTTCTGCTCCATCTGCGCCATCCGCGCCAGCACCGCCCGGACGCTCAGCTGACCCGCGTCGCCGCCGTACACGCCCGCCAGCAGAGGCGACACCAGCCGGTCCACGATCTCCTGTCCGAAATGCCGCCGTGTCATCTCAGCCACGGATTCGTCGCTCGTCGCTGGTTCCGGAGGGAACAGGAACTCCCGAGCCATTTGTAGCTTTGTCCGCAGCGAGAACAGCGGCGAGAGCGCGGTAGGCACCAGCTTTGTCGGCACCATGAACATCAGGCCGTCGGGCAGAGGGATCAGCCGCTTGCCGACGACAATATGGGTTTTGCGCTCGGCGTCATTCGAGCCAATCAGCTCGTCGCCCAGGCCAATCTCGCGGCACAGTTGGGCCGCCGCCGGTTTCTCGGTCAGAAATGAGTCTGGTCCGGCCTCCACCACGCAGCCGTCCACGGTTTCCGAAGCGATGACGCCGCCCAGCCGTCCCGCGGCCTCGTACAGCCTGTACTCGATCTCCTGTCCCGCCCGCCTCGCCTTTTCCAGCGTCCAGGCGGCGCTCAGTCCGGCGATGCCGCCGCCCAGAATGGCAATCCGCTTCACGAATGCGCGACCTCTAGCTGAATCAAATCACGAGGATCGATCCCAGGGGAAGCGGGCTTCGCGTTCGGATCGGGATGATAGCCCTTCGGCAGGTAGATGCAGCACGGCTCCTCAGCGAGCACGTCGCCGGTCACCGCATAGGCCCGCGCGCGCGATCCGCCGCAGATGTTCCGAAACTCGCAGGCTCCGCATTTGCCGTGCAGCAGATCGGAGTTGCGCAGCTTCACGAAGATCGACGATTCCTGGTAAATGTGCGCCAGGGTGTCCGAGTGCAGATCGCCGCCTTCGATGGGCAGAAAGCCGCTGGGATAGACCTTCCCGATGTGCGAGATGAACACAAATCCGCGCCCGTCGTTCACGCGTCTGGTCGCCCATCCCACCGCCTGACTCTCCGATCCATGCCCCGGATGGCCGGCCATATCCGACCAGCCACGCGTTGGCTTTGCTCCGGCGTCGTCGTGAACGCCCACAGTCGGCCGGCCTTCCTTCATCCGCTGCTGGATGAGATACCGGCGGTAATGCATCGCCTCAGTGGTTTTGATGGCGAAGGGCACGCGCCTGGTCAACTCCCACATTTTCGCGAAGACCGTCTCGAACTCCTCGCCGGTCAGCAGGTCGTCCGTTTTGCCGCGCCCTACCGGAACCAGAAAGAAGAAACTCCACATCACGATCTGCTTTTCCGTCAGCAGCACGCTTAGCTGGTCCAGATCATCAATGTTGAGCCGGCTCACCACTGTGTGCACCTGGATGGGCAGCTTCGCCTCGTTCGCCCACTCGATCGCCTGCAGGGTCCGCGCCCAGGTTCCAGGAATCCCGCGGATGGCGTCATGAATCTCCGGAACCGACCCATCCAGGCTCACCGCCAGCCGCGCCAGCCCGGATTCTTTCATCCGGAAGATCGCCTCGCGGGTCAGCAGCGGAGTCGCGCTCGGCGTCAGGGCCGCGTGCACGCCCTGCCGGGCCGCATGCTCGATCAGGCGAAAAATATCCGGCCGCTTCAGCGGGTCGCCACCGGTAAAGACGAAGAGCGGCACCTGCATCGCTGCAATCTGGTCGATCAGGTTTTCGGCTTCCGCGGTTGTCAGTTGGCTTGGATGCGCCAGCGGCTGCGCCGATGCGCGGCAGTGCCTGCAGGTCAGGTCGCAGGCCTGCGTCGTCTCCCAGATCGCCAGGAAGGGCGCGCGGTCATAGTCCAGTGTGGCGGGGCTCCCAGCACGCCCGGTGTCGGCGCGATGGGGTGCTTGTGTCATGGCCTGGTGGATGTCCATGGCATCAGCGTGGCAGGGAAGCGCTGGGGGTGGATGTGACGGGAGTCACAAGGGAAGGGATCTGTTTGCCAAACTTCCGACCACGCTCTCTGGGCTGATCTACACTGCTGCGCATGAACTCTTCGCAGGTGAGGCATGCGGGCCTTCCCGCACTTGTTGTCGTTTTGGCTCTTGCCGCGGGGCCCATTCGCGCGCAGGAACCGCAAATCATCACGCCCGCACCTCCTCCGCTCTGCGATCCCGATGCAGTAGGCACCACATTTGCCTACGCCGACTATGCACATGGCCAGGTGGTTTCGCTGCATTTCCAGAATCTCG
>JASHRH010000246.1 GCA_030037475.1 Acidobacteriaceae bacterium | reverse complement strand
AGCTGGGGCAAGAGGTACAAGGCAAAAGGCAATAGGCGCCAGCAGCCGGCGGTCAGCCGTGCTCCAGGCGATCCAGGTGCTCGTCAAGAAACTGAGCGGGCTCCTGGATCATGATCGCGCCGACGGCGGTCGGAATACGAATATTCATCCAGCGTCGGAAGTGATGGCGGTCGCCGGTGATCAGGTAATCGGCGCCGGCATGCATGGCCGCAGCAAGAATAGGCGCATCTTTGGCGGGGAGACTGATTTGCGGCGGCAACAGAGCGCCCGGCACAT
This sequence comes from Acidobacteriaceae bacterium, assembly GCA_030037475.1. Taxonomy (GTDB): domain Bacteria; phylum Acidobacteriota; class Terriglobia; order Terriglobales; family Acidobacteriaceae; genus Palsa-343. The sequence goes on along the minus strand of JASHRH010000246.1, from coordinate 3,220 downwards.
CGGAGACGAAATGCGTCTGTTCCAGCAGAAGGGCCAGCCTATACGTATGTTCCTCGTTGACGCAGTTTCTCCGCGCCTCGTCGGCTGCGTACATCGAGGTCAGCGGCACCAGATTCCGCAGTCTCCAGAAGCCATGGAATCGGCTTTCGTGCTTCAGCGCGGCGGAGAAAAGGATATTTGCATCGAGAAAAACACGCAGCAACTCAGGCATGCTTTCGCCGCAAACCCTGTTCTTTCTCGATCCGCTGAGTCGTGCGGCTCATTCTCCTGTCGAACTCTGCGTTCGAGAGAAGCTTTGCACGCATGTTTGGATCGGTGTACGGGATATTGGCGGGATCGAGACCGAAGTCCTCGCGAATGATGCGGCACGCCTCGTCATAATCCTCTTTCGTGACGGCGTTGTTGAGGAGGAATTCGGCTTTGCGCTCAGGAGTATAGATTTCAACGGGAACGGCGACAGCAGGACGCAGGAGAATTCCGTCCTCGCGCTCCTCCGTGACGAGCAGATCGCCTTCCTGAAGGGCAAATCGCTGGCGGAGTTTGGCGGGAATGACAAGGGTTCCGCGTTTGCCGATGCGGGTCGTTTCCATGGCTGAATCTCCGAGATTCAGAATATCAGAATATCAGAAGCTCAGCAGACAGCGATCAGCAGCCAGCCGCTACACCTCCGTCCGGCGCAGGAAGAGCTGCGCCAACAGCGGGAAGAGCGGCAGGATGGCGAGGCGCTCGAGGATCGAGGATGCGAGGTGCGGGATGGGGCGCATGTTCGCAAAATCGGATCCGTAAGGATGCAGGAGCAGATGGGGAATGTGGGGCGCGATCCAAGGAAATTCGTGGCCGAGAGTCCTGGTGACGATGAGCCAGGCGACGAAAAAGCCGAGGCTGAAGAGGAGCCCCGCGGTCGAGTGCCGGAAGGCGACGGTTCCCAGGTGCGTGATGCCGTAGACGAGGGCAACAAAGAGGAAGGCGCAGAGGGCGTCGATGGCCGCGATCCGGAGGGGGAGCAACGCCATGGTCCAGGAATGCGGCGTTGCCAATCCGTTGGAAGTGGTTACATAGACGACCCGAAACGCATGACAGCGAATGAGGACCCAGAGGTTCAGAACGGAGAGGACGAGCAGCGCGAGGAGCGCGATCAGGCCGGAGAACCATTCGGTCCAGACAAAACGGCCGCGCGGGACGGGGCGGGTGAGAACAAAGGAGCCGGAGCCCGCGCCGATATCGCGGCCGACGCCGAAGGTGCCCATGCCGAAGGCAATCAGGGTGAAGAAAACGGCCTGGACGCAGACAAAGAGCCACACCGACTGGACGACCTGATCGGGTGTGGCGATGGCGATGGGCAGCCGGTCCGCACTCCTGAAAAAGAACCAGACTGCGCCGGCCGCCTGCAGCGCCAGCCAGCCCAGGCCGACATAGAAAGCGATACGAAGGTCACGCCAGCACTTCCACAGCAGCATCGCGATTCTCCTTTCCGACCAGTTCGAGGAAGATTTCCGAGAGATTCATGGGCGAGATGTCGAGGACCAAGGCGCCGTGGCGGCGCAGCTCGGCAGTAAAGCTCTCTGCGCCGGAGCGCAGGACATATTCCGAGACGCCTTCTGTATCCGAGACGGTGACAATTTCAGGAGCGGTGCGCGGCAGGCCGCTGCCGGAGGCGCGCACGCGGGCGTAGTTGGCGCGGATGTCGTCGAGCTCGGCCTCCAGCAGCAGGCGTCCGCGATGGATGATGCCGACCCAGTCCGAGATCTTCTCGACCTCGGACAGATGGTGCGAGGAGATGAAGAGAGTACGACCGGAAGAAGCGAAATCGTCGATGAGCAGGCGCAGAAGCTGGTCGGTGACGACGGGATCGAGGCCGAGGGTCGGCTCGTCGAGGACGAGGAGCTCCGCGCCCTGCGCCAGCGCTAAGAGCAGGCAAAGCTTGGTGCGGTTGCCGTGGGAGAGCTTGCGGAACTTGCGGTTCATCGGGACTTCGAGAGCGTCGGCGTATTTCTTCGCGAGCGCGTCGGACCACGACGGGAAGAAACTGCGGTTGTAGCGGACGAGATCGTCGCCGGTCATCGAGGGCAGCAGCATCTTCTCGATCACGAAGCCGGTGCGGCCTAGGATGGCGAGGCGGTCGCGTTGTGGATGCAGACCGAGGACGCGGACTTCGCCCGATTGTGGGCGAGCGAGGCCGGCGAGAACACGGATCGCCGTGGTCTTCCCTGCTCCGTTGCGGCCAAGGAAACCGTAAACGGCGCCGCGAGGGACGGCGAGGGAGAGGCCGTCGAGCGCGACGACGCGGCCGTAGTGCTTGACGAGGGACTGCGTTTCAACCACGAGTTCCGTCATGGCTGTCTCCAAGATCGTTGAAGGATTGTTCGAGCAGGCGAAGCGTTTCTTCGCGGGAAAAGCGGAGCTGGCTGGCTTCGACGGCAAGCTGCGTGGCCAGCGGTTTGAGGCGGCGGACCTTTTCCGCGCGCAGCAGGCCCGGGGACTGCTGATTGACGTAACAGCCGCCGCCGGGGACGGTGCGGATCACGCCATCGCGCTCGAGGTTCTGGAAGGCGCGGGCGACAGTGTTGGGATTGACGCGGAGCTCGGCGGCGAGGCGGCGCACGGAGGGAAGCTGATCGTCGTGGCGGAGCGCGCCGGCGGCGACGGCATGGCGGACCTGGGACTCGATCTGGAGGTAGATGGGAACGCCGGAGGCGGGATGGACGCGGAAGAGCATAGCCAGCTCGTCTTCTGTACTAATACAGTAGTACAGCATGGAAAATTGTCAAGAGGTCTTTTTGAGGGAAGCAGAGCGGACGGATTCCTGTGCCCCAAAATTGGGACGGTCGGGTCAGTAAATTTCCCGGCCTCAAGGCCGGGGCTTGTACCGCCTGCTGCGCACCTCAGCGGCTCAAGCCGGTTCGATTTTGCAGGCTCCTACGGCACGGCTGAAGCCGTGCCCTTTCAAAGCGCAAACACCAGAGGTTCCTAGTAGACGTCGCGGAGGTAGCGCTTCTGCTTCTTCATGGTGGCGAGGAATTCCTGGGCGTACTCGGGGCCGCGGCCGCTGTGCGTGGCGACGGCATCGAGCAGCGCCTTCTCGACGTCGGGAGCCATGCGCTGGGAGTCGCCGCAGACGTAGAAGTACGCGCCCTGATCGAGCCAGCGCCACAGCTCGGCGGAATTCTCGCGGATGCGGTCCTGGACGTAAATCTTGAACGCCTGATCGCGGGAGAAGGCG
>JASHRH010000245.1 GCA_030037475.1 Acidobacteriaceae bacterium | reverse complement strand
TCGCTGACGCGCCACTCGCGGCGCGTCACCATCAAAACTCTGCTGGTCAATCTGCGACAGGCCAGCCCGCAATCCGTCGCCCGGCACCTGCGCTACATCGAGCGTGACGGCGTGGGGCGCGACGGTGAGCCGGGCCGCGCCTATGGGCCGCTCGCCGACGACGCTAACCTCGATGCGTTCAAGGAACGCAGCCAGGGCGACCGGCATCAGTTTCGCTTCATCCTCTCGCCCGAGGACGGTGCCGAGCTGGACGATCTGCGCACCTACACCCGCCATCTGATGACCCGCATGGAAGCGGACCTCGGCACGCGGTTGGAGTGGGTGGGGGTGAATCACTGGAACACCGACAACCCGCACACGCACATCGTCCTGCGCGGCAAGGACGATACGGGTAAAGACCTCATCATCGCCGGCGACTACATCGCCCACGGTTTCCGGCATCGGGCGGCCGAACTCGCCACCGAATGGCTGGGGCCGCGCAGCGAGCGGGAAATCCAGCAGACCTTGCGGCGCGAAGTTGGGCAGGAGCGATGGACCAGCTTGGATCGCACCTTGCAGCGCGAAGCCGTCGAGGGCCAAGTGCGGGCCGAGCGCCTGGCCGAGCCGCGGCTACGCGGTGAGCGCGAGCTGCTGATCGGTCGGCTGCAACACTTGCAGCGCCTGGGGCTGGCCGATGAGCCGAAGCACGGCACATGGGCTCTCCACGCCGATGCCGAGCAAACCTTGCGCGCGATGGGTGAGCGCGGAGACATCATCCGCACGATGCAGCGGGCGATGAGCGGGCAGTCGCGGGAATTCGCGGTGTTCGCTCCGCGGGAGGACGGCCGTACTGTCGTGGGTCGAGTCGTGGCCAAAGGGCTGGCCGATGAGCTGCGCGATCGCGGGTATCTGGTGATCGAGGGCATCGATGGAAAGGCCCACTACGTTGCGCTTAGCGCCCGAGACGCGCTGGAGCAGTACCCGGTAGGCGCGGTGGTCGAGGCTCGGGGGTCGGCCAACGTGCGCGCTGCTGACCGCAACATTGCCGCGTTGGCGACTGATGGCCTATATCGCACCGAGCATCACCTGGCCGTCGCCCAGGGGCAGGCCACGCCTGGCCGCGATCCGCAGGAGGTCGTTATTGCTCACGTGCGGCGGCTCGAAGCCTTGCGCCGAGCGGGCATCGTGGAGCGCGTGGCCGAGGGAATCTGGCGCGTGCCGGACGACCTGCCCGAGCGGGGGCGTGAGTACGACGCGCAGCGCCTCGGTGGTGTAGCCGTAGAGCTGAAATCGCACCTATCCATGGAGCGGCAGACGCGCGCGATCGGCGCGACATGGCTCGACCAGCAATTGATCCGCGGAGGGAAAGACCTAGGCGAGGGTGGCTTCGCTAACGACGTGCGGCAGGCCCTTCAGCGGCGTGCTGACTTCCTCATCGAAGAGGGGCTCGCGGAGCGACGCGGCCCAGGTGTGATCCTGGCTCGCAACCTGCTCGCAACGCTGCGCGAGCGAGAGCTGGAGCAGACGACGAAGGCAATCGCCGCCGACACAGGGCTGGCGTACCGACCCGCGATGGATGGCGAGCGGGTGAGCGGCATCTACCGACGTAGTGTGCAGCTTGCCAGCGGCCGGTTCGCCATGCTCGACGACGGATTAGGCTTCAGATTAGTACCTTGGAATCCAGTGATTGACCAACGCCTGGGTCAAATGCTCACCGCTGTCACGCGAGGAGCAGGGGCGTCCTGGGACGTTGGTCACGGCCGCACCAAGGGAATATAGCCGCTCCTGCGTTTCCCTTGGGTATCCCACTCGCCGCGGTGTGCTCGGATACAATCTCAGGCCGGTGATATGTTCACGTTATGGACGCCAGTTTGTCTGCGGTACTCGTCTCAAAATCATGGGCATCATGGCGTTCACGTAACTGACTGGAGGGCTCACCGAGGGTACGATTGACCCGAGAGGGCACTGCTTGAAGGCGCTATCGGGCCGGCACTCTTACTACTCGACCGTACCGACGCAGAGTCCGCTGCTTCTCGCGCGTGAGCCGTTCTCCAGCATAGCCATGAGGGTTATATGAAAGTGATGTTGTCGCTGGAAAAGTTCTGTGTCTCGCCGTTTCCGGTCCCTGTCAGCTGGTATGCAGTACCTCTACGTCTCATCGTCGGGTTTGGCTTCATCGAGCACGGCTATGCCAAGCTGGCTCGTGGCGCAGACGGGTTCATTATGATTCTGCACGCGATCGGCATGCCGTTCGCGCATTTGCTCGGATGGGCTACGATCCTGACCGAGATTATTGGAGGATCGCTGATCCTTCTCGGCGCCTTCGTGCCTGTCGCCACGGTACCGATGATCATCGTGCTCCTGGTGGCGATCTTTACCGTTCATCTACCTAATGGATTCAGCTCCATCAAGCTCTTGTCCTACGGTGCATCAGGGGCGCATTTCGGTCAGCCAGGCTACGAGACCGATCTGTTGTACATCGCAGGTCTCATCGCACTCTGCTTGGGCGGCCCCGGTCCGGCCTCGCTGGACGGCTACTTGAAGAAGCGCAGAACACACTGACCGGAGAGCGGGCAGCCGGTCAGAATGTCTCGACCCAGGGACGAAGCTCCACTTCCCACGACCACGCGCTGCGCGGTTGCCGAAGGACATCGAGGTATGTCTGCGCGATTGCGTCTGGATCAAGAGTGCTGTCCGGTCGTTCAGACGGATCAGCCAACCTCTCACTACGTACACCGCCATCAATGACGAAGTGCGCTACATGAATGCCTTGCGGGCTCAGCTCGCGCGCGGCGCTCTGTGCCAATCCTCTGCGGCCGAACATACCCATAGCAAACGCTGAGGAACGTGGATAGCCCTTTACGCTGGCCGAAGCGCCGGTGAGCAAAATTGCTCCCTTCCGTCGTGGAAGCATGCGCCGGGCGGCCTGTTGAACAACAAGAAATGCAGCATAGGTAGACGTGGCAATGACTCGTTCCACTTCGTGCGGATCAAGGTCAGGAATCGCCCCTGGCACGCGCGCCGCGGCGTTGTAGAGTACGATCTCCAATGGCCCGAGCTTGCTTTCCATCGTGTCAAAGAGTGCTGCGACAGACTCGGCATCCGTAGCATCTGCCGACATCGTCTCTGCCCTGATTTCCGATGTCAGCGCGGCGAGCTTCGAGATATTGCGAGCCGCGAGTCCGACTCGAACGCCGGCCCCGACAAGTGCGCGGGCCACGGAGGCGCTGATACCGGGCCCGGTGCCGATGATGAGCGCCGTTGAATAAGGAATCTGAGTCACTATCCACCTCCTCGGACCGAAACGATCGGCCGCCCGGCGGCTTGCGCCAGCCAGACATGTAAATCATGGCAGTTGACGCTACGCGCGAGCATCGATATCGGCGCCGTTCGCTCGGCCTGCCTTACCACCGCCGGATGGGCGAGGCGGCCATTTCTCCATGTACAGATCGACCACACGATTGAGCTCCTTTCGGGAGCTGCCTGCCTTGGCCTGTAGCGCTAGGCCCTGGATCATAACTGCGCAGAAACGTGCAAGGTCGGCGGCCGATCCCCGCGGCAATTCTCCCGATTCAACCGCGCGATTGAACCGCTCCCTCAAAATCCGTTCCAACTCAACGTGCATGTCTCCAATGTGCTCCTTGACCTGGCGAGACATGTTGAAGCAGGTCATGGCGCCCTGCATTGCGAAGCATCCGCCGCCGGGATTCTTGGGGTCCGTGAACTTCTCGACCCCGTCGCGTAACAGCAGTTCCACACTTTCCCGCGCGGTGGGAGCAGCAAAATACTCGCCCAGGTGCTCACTCCTAGCCTGGGAATAGCGCTCCAAGGTCTTGCAGTACAACTGCTCCTTGTTGCCGAAGGCCGCATACATACTCGGGCGATTGATACCCATTGCCTTCGTGAGGTCGGTGAGGGAGGCGCCGTCGTAGCCTTTGAGCCAGAAGACGCGCAGAGCGCCGTCCAGCGCTTTGTCCATATCGAACTCACGCGGGCGGCCCGCTGAAGCTCTTTTCGCCATATGTTTCATACCGCTCGATACGGTATCTCCGTGTAGACCTATGATTCGGCGAGTAATTGTATACCATTCGGTACATAGATGCGAGTCTGTTTTCTGCGGGTTTCAAAAGCTCATGCGGAAGCTCATCGGGACCGGATGGGTCCGGAAAGTCCTTAGTCGATTACATCCGTGATTAAATACCGTTCGATACAGATTTGACACGGAACCCATCAGAACATATATTGAACCGACCGATACAGAAATAGTCGGCAAGATGGTACGCCTTCCGGGAGCTTACGGACCACGATTAGGAGTGCAATTTCATGGGTAAGTTGAATGGGAAAGTTGCTGTCATCACGGGCGGAACGTCAGGCATGGCGTCGGCGACGGCCATCCTGTTTGTCGAAGAGGGCGCCTACGTATTCATCACCGGGCGGCGCCAGGAGAAGATCGATGAGGCCGTGAAGGCGATCGGCCACAATGTCACTGGCGTGCGGGCCGACTCGGCCAACCTGGCAGACCTCGATCGGCTCTACGAGACGGTGAAGTCCAAGAAGGGCCACATCGATATCATTTTCGCCAGCGCCGGCGCCGGGGATCTCGATAAACCGCTCGGGTCGATCACCGAGCAGCTATTTGACTCTACCTTCGGCCTCAACGTGCGCGGCACCGTGTTCACCGTGCAGAAGGCATTGCCGCTGCTGCGAGACGGTGGGTCGATCATACTCAACAGCTCGATAGCTAACGTCAAGGGGTTTCCTGGCGCGGGTGTCTACTCTGCCAGCAAGGCGGCGGTGCGCTCCTTTGCG
>JASHRH010000244.1 GCA_030037475.1 Acidobacteriaceae bacterium | reverse complement strand
CCATGGCGGAGGAGCACGCAATTCCGGCGCTGACGTCGGCTAAGAACCTGGTGGACGCGGTTTCTCCGAAACTGAAGCTGGCCGCCGACAACGTGGCGGAAGCCAGCGAGACTCTGCGCCATCAGGCGGATCGGGTGAATGGGACGGTGGACGGCCTCCTGAAGCGAACCGAGGCGCAGGCGGAACGCGTGGACGAGATGATTACGGGGGTGCTGGACAGCGTAACCCAGACGACGGCGACGGTACAGCGTGCGGTTGCAGCCCCGGTGCGGCAGATCAACGCGCTGCTGCGCGGGCTGCGCGTGGGGATGGACGTGCTGCGCGGGCGAGGCCGTGAGGCGCACGCAGCGGCGGACGGCGATCAGTTTATTTAGCTGAAGAACGGATCGCTGAACAGCGATCCTGGCGGGCACCTGCGAAGCATGGAGCGGATCGCGAATCCTCGTGTGAGCGAGGATTTTGCGTTTTTGAAGCGAGCAGCACGGGGAGTCCAACAGCGCCGTTCCCAACCGCATCGAATCGCCCGTGCAGACGATACCGGCAGCGGTAACCAGCGTGGAGCAGAAAATCAGGGAAGGCCTCGAGCGCCAGTTCCTCCGCGAAGCACGCGCACCGCGTTCCACCTACAGATTGCAACTGCACAAGGGCTTCTCCTTCGCAGATGCGGAACAGGTGCTCGAGTACCTGCGGGATCTGGGCATTGGGGATTGCTATGCTTCCCCAATCTTCGAAGCACGGCCGAGTAGCCTGCATGGCTACGACGTCACACGGCACGATCGGCTGAATCCGGAGCTGGGCGGCGAGGAGGGTTTTGCACGCTTCGCCGCGCACCTGCGCGCGCTGGGCATGGGGCTGCTGCTGGACATTGTGCCCAACCACATGGGCGTGGGCAACGACTCCGTGTGGTGGCAGGATGTGCTGCGGAATGGGCACGCGTCCACATACGCCGGGTACTTCGATATCGACTGGAATCCTCTGAACGTCAATCTGCGGGACAAGCTGCTCCTGCCAATCCTGGGCGGCCAGTACGGCGATGAGCTGGAAGCCGGGCGCATTCAATTAGCCGTAGTGGACGGGATGCTGCGGGTGCGGTACTTCGGCCACCTGCTCCCGATCGCGCTGCGGACGCTGTAGTTGATCTTTCCTGAAGGCGAGCTGGATCAACTGGGCGTAACGCCGCAGTTCCGGGAGGTGCTGCGGGATGCGGCGCACATTCCGCCGCACGAAACGACGGATCCAGCGCTGGCTGCGCAGCGGCGGCAGCAACTGGAGGAGCTGCGTCCGCGGCTTCGGGAGGGGCTGCTGAGCGAGGCAATGCAGCTGGCGATCGAGCGAGCGCTCGATCGCATGAACGGCCGCGAAGGAGACCCACACAGCTATGACCGGCTGCACGAATTCCTGGAGCAGCAGCCCTGGCGGCTGGCGTACTGGCGGGTTTCGGACGAGGAGATCAATTACCGGCGCTTTTTCGACATCAACGACCTCGTTGGCCTGCGAATGGAGAACCCGGAGGTCTTCGCGGCAACGCATTGCCTGATCCGCCGGCTGCTGGCGCGCGGCGAAGTAACCGGACTGCGCGTGGACCACTGCGACGGGATGTTCAACCCGCGCCAGTATCTGGCGCGGCTGCAGGCGCTGTACGTGGCCAGCCAGTGCTTTGGCGAAACGCCGCATGAACCCACCGGAGAGGCCGGAATCGAGCTGGGCGCGGACGAAGCGATGCGCAACCACGACTGGGGCGAATCGCCGGGGCCGCTCTACGTGGTGGTGGAGAAAATCCTGGAACCGAAAGAGACGCTGCCGAGCGAGTGGCCGGTGCGGGGGACCTCGGGCTACGACTTCGTGTACAGCGCCAACCAGGTGTTTATCCGCGGCAGGAATCGGCAACGGTTTACAGAGTTTTACGAGAGGATCACTGGCGCGCCGTCCGATCCGGCGACGATCGTGTATCAGTCGAAGCTGAATGTGATGCGCAGCTCGCTGTCGAGCGAAGTGTATGTGCTGACCAACCTGCTGAGTCGGCTGGCTTCTGCTAATCGCAAGGCACGGGACTTTACGGAGGACCTGCTGGAAGCCGCGATCCGCGAGACGATCGCGTGCTTTCCCGTCTATCGCACATACATCGACGACCGCGGCGAATACACGGAGCGCGACCGGATGTTCATCCGGCAGGCGATCGCCCGTGCGAGACAGCGCAGCCGCAATATGGAGACCTCCGTCTTCGATTTTCTGGAGAAGACGCTGTTGCTGCACGAGCGCCGTGACGGCGAGATCGATGAGCGAGAACTATATTTCGCGTTGAAGTTCCAGCAACTGACCGGACCGGTGATGGCGAAGGGCGTCGAGGACACCGCGTTCTACGTCTACAACCGGTTCATCTCCTCGAACGACGTTGGCAGCTCGATCGAGGCCTTCGGAATCGAGCCGGAGGAGTTCCACGAGACGAATCAGGAACGGCTGCGGCGATCGCCGGATGCGATGCTGGCCACGTCCACGCACGATACCAAGCGCAGCGAGGACGTGCGCAACCGGCTGAACGTGCTTTCGGAGATGACGCACCTCTGGCCGTCGTATGTGCGGCGGTGGGTGCGCATGAATGCGCGGCACAAGCGCACGCTGGAGGATGGGCGCACCGTCCCGGATGCGAACGAAGAGTACTTCCTGTACCAGACGCTGGCGGGTGCCTGGCCCTGGACGATGGACACGATGGACGAGCAGAGGGAATTCATCGTGCGCATCGAGCAGTACATGACCAAAGCGCTCAGCGAAGCGAAAGCGAATCTGAGCTGGAGGAATCCCAATCCCACGTATGTGGAAGCGGTGCACGGGTTCATCCGCCGTATCGCCATGCCGGATAAGCAGGGACGGCAACCGCGCTTCGTACAGACGTTGCGA
>JASHRH010000243.1 GCA_030037475.1 Acidobacteriaceae bacterium | reverse complement strand
GCGGGCGCCGGATGCCGGGTAGCTCCTGTCCCTGTCGACGAGGAGGGACTGGACGTTGCAGCCGGCATCCGCGCGGCCGGGAATGCGCGCGCTGCATTCGTGACACCGTCGCATCACTACGGATTGGGCGTCACGATGAGCGCGTCACGGCGCTTCCAGCTACTGGAGTGGGCGCGGCAGGCGGGCGCATGGATTGTGGAAGACGACTATGACAGCGAATACCGCTACGAGAGTATGCCGATCCCTTCGCTGCGGGGTCTGGACCAGGCGCAGCGTGTGGTTTACATCGGCACGTTCAGCAAAGTGCTGTTTCCTTCATTGCGACTCGGATATCTGGTGATTCCCGAGGATTTGGTGGAGCGTTTCCTGAGCGTGCGCTTCGCCATGGACATTTTCCCTTCCTATCTGTACCAGGAAGTGCTGACCGATTTCATGCGGGCGGGGCACTTTGCTCGGCATATCCGGCGGATGAGGAACCTGTACAAGGCGCGACGGACAGCATTGGTGGAGAGCCTTCGCGCCGAATTCGGCGGCCATCTGGAAATCCACGGGGCGGAAGCCGGCATGCATCTGACCATCACGCTGCCGCGTGGATGCCCCGATACGGAAATCTGCACGCGCGCGGCTGGAGAACATCTTTGGCTGTGGCCGCTTTCGCCGTGCTATGCGAGCGGCAAGGCCCGGCAGGGACTGATTCTTGGGTTTGCGAACACACCCGAGGAGCAGATGCGGGACGCAGTGCGGCATCTGGGAAGAGTGATCGGGGACAGTAGCCGGTAATGGGTAGTCGGGAGTGGGTAGTCGGGAGTCAGGCGACGCCCCTTGTCCCCGGCGAGCGGCTTCAGGGAGTGGCTATGGCGATATGCTGGTGAACTGGTTATGGTTACCTGCCACTCCCTGTGCGAAAGTTTTGTGTGAAGGCCGTTCGCAAGGGAGGTTTCCCCATGGATCAACGGTGGACGGTTGCCGGAATGCTTTCGATTGCAGCGCTTTTCCTGCTCGCCTGGCCGGGCCAGGAATGCATGGCGGAAGCATCTCTTCAAACTTCGACGTCCCCTGCCGCAGTGTCCATGCAGGGCATGGAGAAACTGTCCCCGGAGGCCAGAGGCGACATCTGCCTGGCACGCGGAGAATACGAGCAGGCGATTGAAGCCTATCGCGCGGCGCCCAGAACCGCTGAAGTGTGGAACAAAATGGGCGTAGCCTGGCATCACCTGGATGCGATTGGGGAAGCGAAGCATGACTATGAACGCGCGCTGATGATTCGACCGGACTACCCGGAGGCGATCAACAACCTGGGAGCAACGTACTTCGCGCAGCGCAACTACAAGAAGGCAATCCAGCTATACCGGCATGCGCTGCGGCTGATGCCCAGGTCCGCCGTGATCGCGGCGAATCTGGGGACAGCGTACTTTGCCCAGGGAAAATTCCGGCAGGGATTCGACGCGTATCGCCGGGCGTTTCATCTGGACCCTGCGGTCTTCGCTGCGCCTGATTCCCTGTCCAACGTACCGGCCAACACAAGCCTGGCCTATCGCGCGCACGAGGATTACTGCCTTGCAGAGTTATTTGCCCAGGCGGGGATGGAGAAGCAGGCAATCGAGTATTTGACGCGCGCTCTGAACGAGGGCTTCGACAACAGGCAGCAGTTGATGCAGGACAGCGTCTTCGCCCAGCTCCGCAAAACCCAGGAGTTTGCGCAACTGATGGCAGCGCAGCAGCCCCGCTGAACCGAGCGCGCATCGCTCATCTCAGCAACTGCGCGCCGTCGAAAACTGAATCTGACTTTCCCGGACCGGAGCCGCGGCGCGCCACGAATGGGCCGCTACTTCGGTCTCTTTTTTCTGCCTGGCCGCGGCGTGTCCCTCCCGGCGAGTGACGCTTGACGGCTCGCTGCCCATCTCAAGCAATCGTGGAATGAAGTTAGGCAACCCGTAGCCTGGCTGACCTCCGTCACCGCTTTTGCAGCCTGCCGCGTCCAATCAAGTGAATCATTCCTTCCCTTTTGGGGTTGGGAATGGTACAGGTAGGTATGGAAACACTCCCCACCACGGAACGGGCGATGGTCCAGGCCCTGAGTCCTTCCAGGGAGAAGGCTCATCCAACGCTTATCAGCGTACGGAACCTGCACAAAGAGTACCTAACCGGACGCGGCCGGCTGGTGCTGTTCGACAAGCTCAGCTTCGATGTGCCCGAAGGGCAAATGCTGGCCATCGTGGGCCAGTCGGGCGCGGGAAAAAGCACACTTTTGCACATCCTGGGCGCTCTTGATACTCCTTCGGAAGGTGACGTATTCTTTACGTCAATTTCGCTGAGATCGCTCAGGAGCAGGGAGGCTGCCTCGTTTCGCAACCGCGAGGTGGGGTATGTATGGCAATTTCACTACCTGCTTCCGGAGTTCACGGCGCTGGAGAATGTGGCCATGCCGTTGCTGGCGCGGGGGGAGACGAAGGCGGAGGCGCTGAAAAGCGCGGAGCGATGGCTGAACGAGGTGGAACTGGGGGATCGAATGGGGCATCGGGCTGGAGAACTGTCCGGTGGGGAGCAGCAACGAGTGTCGCTGGCGCGGGCGCTGGTGACCAGGCCTCGGGTTCTGCTGGCAGATGAACCGACAGGTGACCTGGACGGCCAGACAGCCGATATGGTTTTCAGCCTGATCGAGAGGCTGCACGCAACCCACGGGCTGACTTCGGTCATCGTCACCCATAACACAGCGCTGGCACGGCGCTGCGACAGAATTTTGCGGCTGGAAAAGGGCCGCGTGGAAGAAGTTTCTTCGCGAGAAGCGTGACGCGGAGGGTTTGGGAAGCGGATCGGCAGAAAGCGGGCCGATCCTGAAAGCGGGATGGAGGCGAGCAGGAATGCCCCAGCTCGAGAGGCCGCCCGAGATTGCCCCTGGATTTCAGGCATGGGCGGCGGCAGGAGCCTGAGCCGTCAGGCGGGCTCGCAGGAACGAAGAGACCCGATCGCTCAAGCGATCGCCGGCAATATGGACCGGCATCGCGTGGGCGGGCGGAGCCTCTCAGAGGGAACATGTTCGAACGCTATACAGAAAAGGCACGGCGCGTCATCTTCTTCGCGAGATATGAAGCCAGCCAGTTTGGGTCTCCGTACATTGAAACGGAGCATCTGCTGCTGGGGCTGCTGCGCGAAGACAAGGCTCTGACCACCCGCTTTCTCCGCTCGCACGCTTCCGTTGAATCGATCCGCAAGCAGATCGAAGGTCACACCACGATCCGGGAGAAGGTGTCGACTTCGGTCGATCTGCCGCTCTCCAACGAATGCAAGAGGGTTCTGGCGTATGCCGCCGAAGAGGCGGAGCGGCTGTCGCACAAACATATCGGCACCGAACATCTGCTGCTGGGACTGCTGCGCGAGGAGAAATGCTTCGCGTCGGAGATTCTGCACGAGCGCGGCCTGAAGCTGCTGGCGGTACGGGAGGAACTGGCGCGCACGACGCAGGAGAAGGTCCCGCAACAGCAACGCAGCCGGGAATCGAGCCTGCTGGCGGAGTTTTCGCGCGATCTGACCCAGGCGGCGATGGACGCGCAGCTGGATCCGCTGGTGGGACGCGATCAGGAACTGGAGCGCGTGGTGCAGATCCTGTGCCGGCGCACGAAGAACAACCCGGTGCTGATCGGGGAGCCTGGCGTGGGCAAGACAGCCATTGTGGAAGGGCTGGCCCAGCGCATTGCCGACGGCGATGTACCCAGCTTCCTTTCCGACAAGCGGGTGCTGGCTCTCGATCTTTCGCTGATCGTAGCGGGAACCAAGTACCGCGGGCAGTTCGAGGAGCGGTTGAAGACGATCATGAAAGAACTGATGGAGAACCAGAACTCCATCATCTTTATCGACGAGCTGCACACGCTGGTGGGGGCGGGCTCGGCAGAAGGCTCGCTGGATGCCGCGAACATTCTGAAGCCGGCGCTTTCGCGGGGGGAGATTCAGTGCATCGGCGCGACGACGCCGGCGGAGTACCGCAAGTCGATTGAGAAAGACCGCTCGCTGGAGCGGCGATTCCAGGCCGTGAAGGTCCCGCCGCCGAACGAAGAAGACGCGGTGAAGATCATCATGGGAATCAAGGACCGCTACGAGAAGTTCCATGCGGTCAGCTACACGGACGAAGCAATCGACTTTGCGGTGGCGCACTCGAACCGGTACATCTCCGACCGCTTCCTGCCGGACAAGGCGATCGATCTGATCGACGAAGCAGGCGCGCGGGTGAAGCTGCGGCAGACTTCCCTGCCCGACGAGATCACCGAGGTGCAGAAGCGGATCAAGTTCATCGTGCACCGCATGGAGAACGCCATCGCGAATCACGAATTCGAGAAGGCGCGCTTCTACTCCGACGAGGAACGCAAGGAGCGGGATAATCTGCGCTCGCTGCGGGACAAGTACCACCTGGATGACTCGACGGCCGGCATTGTGGGGCGCGAGGACATCGAGGACGTGGTGAGCCGGTGGACCGGGGTGCCGATCACCTCGATCAAGGAAGAAGAAACGCAGAAGCTGCTGCGCGTGGAAGAAGAGCTGCACAAGCGCGTGATCAGCCAGGACAAGTCGATCTCGGCACTGGCGCGGGCCATTCGCCGGTCGCGGGCGGGGCTGAAGTCGCCGAACCGGCCCATTGGGTCGTTCCTGTTCCTGGGGCCGACGGGCGTGGGCAAGACGGAGATGGCGCGGACGCTGGCGCAGTTCCTCTTCGGCAGCGAGAAGGCGCTGATCCGCTTCGACATGTCGGAGTTCATGGAGAAGCACTCAGTGTCGAAGCTGATCGGATCGCCTCCGGGGTACGTGGGCTACGAGGAAGGTGGACAGCTCACGGAGCGCGTGAAGCGCTCGCCGTACTCGGTGGTACTGCTGGATGAGATCGAGAAGGCGCACGGGGACGTGTTCAACATCCTGCTGCAGGTGTTCGAAGACGGGCAACTCACCGACGGGCTGGGCAACACGGTCGACTTCAAGAACACGATCGTGATCATGACGTCGAACATCGGCGCGCGGCACCTGCAGCGCAAGCAGGGGCTGGGTTTCCAGAGCGACCGCGAAGACCTGGTGATGGAGAAGATCGAGGACCTGGTGAAGAACGAGGTGAAGCGCACGTTCAATCCGGAGTTCCTGAACCGCATCGACGAGATCATCCTGTTCCAGTCGCTGACGGACGCCGACCTGATCCAGATTCTGGAGCTGCTGGTGCAGCAACTGAACACAAATCTGGCGCAGAAGGCGATCACGATTGCGGTGACCGAGGAAGCGAAGAAGTGGATCCTCGACAAGACGCTGGTGGACCGCAGCTACGGGGCGCGTCCGCTGCGCCGCGCGCTGCAGCGATACGTGGAGGATCCGCTGTCGGAGGCGCTGATCGCGGGCGGCATCAACGAACGGCCGGCGTTTCTGGAGGTCTATCTCGAAAACAATCAGCTTTTTTACCGGCCCGTAGCCAAAGAAGGCGAAGAGCGGACCGAAGGCGTGCTGCTGGTGAGCTGAGCCGTTGTTCTCCTGGAAATGAAAGGCTGCGAGTAATCGCAGCCTTTTCTGTGAGCAATGACCCCCTCGCCCAGGCAGCCAGGATTTCCGCCCCATGACCTTCGTACCGTAATCCCTTCCGATTCTTCTTGCCTTCGGTCTCCCCAGACCGCCTACACTCAAAGGCGGGAAAGTTCTGTCCTCCCGACAGAACTTTTCCCTTTGCGGACGCTCTTGCTTTTTTCCTGATCGCTGATTTCTGATCACCGATCTTGTTGCGCCGGCCCAGGCCGGCCATCGCAGCTTCAGGAATGCTCGAAGCCACTTGCCGGATGCCGGCAGGTAATCAGTCTGCCAGGTAATACCCGCAGGGTATTACCCCGGAACATGAGGAATATCAGCAACTTGCCACACACCAAGCCTCGAAAATTTTTCCCGGGGCGGCTCATGCCCTCATGCAAAGCAGCCCCGGCTCGACAGAGGAGACGCCCCGATGCCGGTGCTTAGTCGATGCGGGTGGCGGTAACTTCCACGCGCATTTTGCCGGTGCTGTCGAGATCGTCGGAAGAGAAGACGACGGTCGGCTTGCCGATGGGAACGTCCACAGTGGAATCCCAGGAATTCTGACGGATCACCGGTTCATTGACGCCCTCGATCTCCGTCTGACGGGCGACGCTGCTGACTACGGCCCTCAGGCGAAAGCTGAGCATGTCGCCGCGCTCCTTCGCATTGCTGACATCGAGGTCCACGCCAAGGTCGATGTACTGAAACTGCGTCGTACTGGTCTTCGGATTCGATCCGTAGGCGCCGGTAGCAATCGGAACCCGGGAGCCAGTCTTGATCGTCTGATCCCGGCCGTTCGCACCAGTAGCAATGGTTTCGTCGTAGCCGCGGGTGTTGGTGATCGTTCCGGCGCCGTTCAGTTCTTCCACCGCGAAATGCACATGGTAAAAGTGCGGCGGCGGCGGAACAGTGGTGTCCTGAGGGGTTTGTGCCGGCAACGCGGCCGGGAGAAGAACCAGCGTGAAAGCGGCGGCGAGAGTGGCGATGGATTTCTTCATAGAGTCTCCTGTTCCTGTTATTGATCCTGCAGATTGGCTGCCGGCAGCGGATGCGGCTGCAAACCGGCGATGGTGTCAGGGGTATTCCAGTCCTTCTGATCCTGGAGGACGGCGCGCTGGACCGCGGGAGGGCCATACTTTGCGAAGGCGACCAGCGCCTGTTCCTGAGGCGAAAGCGGTGTGGGCGTGGGAAAGACATCGAGTTTGGGCAAAGGCCGGGACTTCGCGGCGACGATGCGCGAGGCTCTCTTCGGCGCGGCGGGCACCGATGCGTATCGAGGCGCAGGCGCGGGAGTTTTGACTTGCGTGGCGACTCGCGGCGGCGCCGGGGCTTTCGCCACTTCGGGAGTTCGCGGCGTTCTCAGCATCCAGAAAGCAGCAATGGCCAGTGCAACCAGGCAAGCGGGAATTGCCCACCGCCAGAGCGGCCACCTGGAGCGGCTTTCGGCTTCCTGCGCCTGCTCGAGCAGCCTGAGCGCGACCGTGCGCGGATCGGGGATCTCCCGAGGTTCGGCGTAGCTCCGGAGGGCTGCGTCAATCCGAGTGTCGATTGGATTATCGTCTTCGCGCATCGCTTCGCTCCTCCAGGACTGCCATTTTCCCCCGCAGGATCTGCCGCGCGCGCAGCAGCCGGGTGCGCACGGTTCCTTCCGGAATTCCCATCGCCGCCGCGATCTCCCGCGAATTCATCTCCACCGCAAGAACCAGCGGCTGGCGGAGTTCCTCCGGCAGGCTGTCGATGAGGCGATGAACAGCAGCTTCCCAGTTCGCCGCGATCGCCAGTGCCTCCGGATCAGGAGCCCCCGATGCCAAAACGACCCCGTCTTCGATTCGGTCCTGCGCTGCGTCGTGTGAGATCGGCGCTGTAGAAACGTGCGCTGCTCGCCCGCGCAGGCGGTCCACCGCGGTTCGCCAGGCGGCACGCGCCACGAAGGCGCGCTCGTCACGCAATCCCCGCCACGCGCGCGCCCGCAGGATTTTGAGAAAGGCTTCCTGCGCAGCGTCCTCAGCATCGTACGAGTTCCGCAGCATCGCCCAGGCCACGCGATACGCAAACCTCCACTGCCGCTGGACCAGAGCTGCGAACTCAGCTTCCTCGTCGGCTCGGTTCGCTCGCAATCCGGCGGCTCCTCGGTGTTTCACTGGCAAAGACGGGGCGCGGGGATGGGGTGTTCAGATTTTATTGGGGGGAGTTTTTGACAGCGGCCTTCCACGGGAAGCAGCCCACGAGGGGGAGAACCTCAGGGGCTAACGCCCCTCTGATTTTGCGCCGATTGCGGCACGAGTCAACTCGTGCCCTGATACAAAGCCACGGCCTTGGGGGTGTTTTTCCGCAAGCTGTGAAGCCGTGCCCCCTTCAGAACCATCGGGTTTCCCGCAAGCTGTGAAGCGGGGTCCGTCCAGAGCACCGATCCAGTCACAGATTCTATGGCGCTTCTATGGAGGCGGATCGCCGCCGAGGTATTCCACGGACGAGGAGCGTACCTGACGGATCAGTGTGGCGATGGCTGGGCCGGGAAAGCGGCGCTCATACGGGCGCATCCAGGCCACGTCGGACGACGTGAGATGCAACCCTGGCTCATCCTGCGGGAAGCCGGTTTTGCGGGCGAACCAGGCATTATCTTCGAGGCCGGAGACACAGCGGACGACGAGGCGATGGAGAGCGCCGCGGTCGAAGGCGTAGAGGTCCTGCCCATTCGCTTCGCCGAATTCCGCCATGGTAACGAGTGGCTCGGCGGCAAAGAGATGGTAATGGAGGGCACGGCGACCACGAGCCATCTCGAGCGGCAGCGTTCCGTCCGGAGCGATCTGCCGGACGCCGTCGCGATAGGTCCCGATGCCCCATTTGCAGAGGCCGCGATTGTCGGCGGCGATTCCCGCCGACATAACAGCAAATCCGGCCCAGTAAAGATGGTTGTTGCGGCCATCTTTGGTCTGTTTGGCACGGCGTTCGCTGAAATAGTCCTGGGTGCACCGAGCCACCTGAACCAGCCAGCGGACAATTTCACGGCGCTCGGCGGGCGTCCCGGCAGCGCTGTCGCGAACCTTGAGATATGTGACTGCAAGCGCGCCGAGGGTCCAGTTCTGGACGTAGTACGACTGGTTCGAGGCCATGGTGCCGGTGATGGCATGGTTGCGGGCATTCGCGTCGAGGATTTGCAGCACACAAGCCGCGGCGGCAAGGCTTCCGGACCTGAGGTAGAAATCGGCTGCATGTTCCACATCGATCATGGTGCGATGGAAGGGCGCGGCAGCCTGCTGGTAAGCGTGGAGGCGCACAGGATCGGGAATCGACTTTCGCACGTCAGAATAGTAGTCGTAGGCCACGATGTCGCGCGGAAGAGGCGCAATGTCGGGGCAGGCATAAGGACGAGATGCTGCGGGAATCGAGAGGGCGTCCCAGGGAGACCGCAGCGGAGCGGCGAAGGCGGAGGCACAGAGGAAGAGCGAGCAGCTCAGGGTGGTGAGTCGAGTTATGTTACGTCGGAGAGCCGAATGGTTCATTTCACCGGTCGAGCGGGAGCGAGGGCGTGGCGTAGTAGCCGGGACGATAGCGCAGGATGTAACCCGAGGCAGCGGGACCGGCGCTGGGGTTCATCGTGACCTGAATGTGACGGAAATCGGACTCCGTGCGATGAGGAACAGGATAGTAGCTGATCAGATATTGAGTGCGCAGATCCTCGGAAACTTTCTGAAACACACTGGCGAGATCGCCTGCTTCGACATAGTAATATTTGCCGCCGGTACCCTGGGAAAGGGAGATCATCGCGTGCTCGCCGCCGGTGCTGCGCCCGGCGTCGGCAGGGACGGGCACGTCGATGAGGCTGTAGATCATGACTTCGCCGCGCAGGGCCTGCTCCAGCGCCTGGGGATAGGTGACGCCGTCGACGGTATCAACGCCGTCGGAGATGAGAACCAGCACTTTCCGGCCCGGACGCGTGGCGAGGCGATTCGAGGCGAGCCAGATGGCGTTGTAGAAAGCCGTGGCGGGGCCTGTAGTGAGGTGCCTCAGGCCTTCATCAATCTGGTGCAGGTTGTTCGTGAACGGAACGATTTCTTCGACGTCGGAGTTGAAATCGATCAGATCGAAACGATCCACAGGACGGAGGAGGGCGTGGACGAAATCGCGGGCAGCGCGCTCCTCGAGCGTGAGGTCCTTATAGACACTGCCGCTGGTGTCGATGGCAAGCACAATGGAGAGAGGCATGGAAGTGTCGCGCTCGAAATAGGCGATTTTCTGCGGGACACCGTCTTCGGACAGGGCGAAATCGCTCTGCGTGAGTCCGCCGATGGGAGCGCCGCTGGAGGCCGTGACGGTGACGAAGACGTTTACCAGCCGTACGTTTACGTGATACTGCGGCGTCTGCTGCGCGCTGGCCGCGAGCGGAGTCCCGAGCAGCGCGAACATGGCCAGAAGCAGAGCGAAGAATCTCATTGGGCGCGCTCCGGCGCGAGCTCGGGCGGAAAAGGCTCGCCCTGCGCCCAGACCGCTCCATCCTCGAAGAACTCTTTCTTCCAAATGGGGACGGTTTGCTTGAGGGTATCGATGAGCCAGCGGCAGGCATCGAAGGCAGCCGCGCGATGAGCGGAGGTGACAGCAATGACGACACTGCTTTCGCCGATTTCCAGGCGGCCAAGGCGATGAACGATGAGCACATCGCGAATGGGATAGGTTTGGAGAGCTTCGACGGCGAGCTGTTTCATGCGGGCGAGGGCCATCTCCGGATAGGCCTCATAGAAGAGGTACAGAGTGCGGCGGCCACGGGTCTGATTGCGAACAATGCCATCAAAAACGACCAGAGCGCCGTCTTCGTCGTGCCTGAGGGGCTCGGCGATAGCGGCGGCGGAAATAGGACTGTTCGTGAGAGCGACGTGAGAGACGGCCGGCGTGGCGCCGCCGCTGACGGGGGGAAGCAGGGCAACCTCGTCGCCGTCGGAGAGGGGATGCGTGGCCGAAGCGTATTCGCGATTGACGGCCACGGCGAGGGACGACCAGACGGCGGCAGGCGCGGGGCGGCAGGCGCGGCATTGAGCGAGCAGGTCGGCGACGGTCGCGCCCTCGGGGAGATCGATCGGATTGCTGCTTTCTCCGAAGTGCTCGCGAAGCATGCCGAAGGTGAGGACGGTGACGCGCATCAGGACTTATTATCCGGCAGCGGGCGAGAATCGCCAGTTCCAGTCTTTGGACGGGCTGCGGCGGTGAAAGGTCGTTCCCCCCCAGGGCCCGACGGGTTGCCGGACGCAGGCTTCTCACCATGCGAGACAATAGAGGCACCATGGAATTCTGCGATCTGAAGGCTCAATACCGGCTGCTGAAGCCGCGTGTGGACGCGCGGATACAGGCAGTGCTGGAGCATGGGCGGTTCATTCTGGGGCCCGAGGTGCGAGAACTGGAGGAGCGGCTGGCGGCGCGGGTGGGAGCGCGGCATTGCCTGACCTGCGCCAGCGGGACCGATGCCCTGCTGCTCGCACTGATGGCGCTGGGGGTCGGCCCGGGCGACGAAATCGTGACGACGCCGTTCACCTTCTTCGCAACGGGCGAGATGATTACGCTGCTGGGGGCGCGACCGGTCTTTGCGGATATCGATCCGGTGACGTACAACCTGGATCCAGCCGGGATCGAGGCGGCGATCACGCCAAAGACGAAGGCGATTCTGCCGGTGAACCTGTACGGGCAGCCAGCGGAGATGGAGACGATTCAGTCGATTGCCGGGAGGCATGGGCTGCCGGTGATTGAGGATGCCGCGCAGAGCTTCGGGGCAACGTATAAGGGCCGGCCTTCGGGGAACCTGAGCACCATCGGCTGCACGAGCTTCTTCCCATCAAAACCGCTGGGCTGCTATGGCGACGGCGGAGCCTGCTTTACGAATGACGATGCTTTGGCGCAGACGATGGCCGAGCTGCGAAACCATGGGCAGATCGGGCGATACCTGCACGCCCGGATCGGAATCAACGGACGGCTCGACACGATGCAGGCGGCAGTGCTGCTGGCAAAACTGGAGGCTTTCGACGAGGAGCTGGCGCTGCGGCAGAAGGCGGCCGAACAGTACACGGCGAGACTGAAGGATGCGGTACAGACGCCCACGGTGCCGCCGGATCGGACCAGCGCGTGGGCGCAGTACACGATCAGGGTGGAAGAGCGGAAAGCGGTGGAGAAGGCGTTGAGCGAGGAGGGGATCCCAACGGCTGTGCATTATCCGATGCCGCTGCATCTGCAACCGGTTTACGCGGAGCTTGCCTGTCAGATGGGCTGGCAGCGAGGCAGCTTTCCGGCCGCGGAGCGGGCGGCGGAGCACGTACTGAGCTTGCCGATGCATCCGTACCTGAGCGCGGAACAGGTGGAAGAGGTGAGCGAGGCCGTGCGGAATGCCGTCCGGAGCGCGATGAGCGCACGATGAACCTTCGCAGATAACACGCAGATCAAGAACTGATTGACAGCAAGCACTGGGCCAGGGAGAATGTCGTCAACTGACGGGCGGCTCCAGCCTGCTGACTTGCATCCACGCGAGCAGCGGCATAAGGCGCCCGCCGGGACGCTGCCTGCGATGCCCGAGTCACGATGGAACCCGAGCAAGGCCGCCGCCCAGGATGCGAGCCGGCTGGTTTGGGACGCAATGGCTCGGCGAAGCGCGGGGAGATTTCCGCAGCACCGCAGATTTTCTCGACAACCGGGGTTTCTATTGAACAGGCCATCCCGCCTGAAGGCGGAGTTCTGCCCGCAGCAGATCGCGAAGGGAGGTCGAGCCAGAGCGCAATAACAGGAGCACAGCAGAAGTCCCGGAGCGACCGCGCCGGATGCACAACCCCCATAGCCCGCGACAGGAGGCACGTATGCAGGAAGAGCTTCAGATGCTGGACGAGTGGATCCCGGAACAGATGGAACCAGGTACGCTGTTTGTGCTGGAGAACGCAGCAGCGATGGGAGATGCGCGGAATCCTTTTGTGGCGGTGCTGGCCTGCCCGCGGTGCGGGGCGCTGGGGCTGATTACGCGGGCGCAATTCGTGGGACTGGAATCGATGATCTGCGGCGGGGATAGCTGTTCGGCGGAATACTACCTGCGCGACGACGAGATCCAGTACCGAAAGCCGCACTGAGAGGGAGTTCGACAGGAAAGTGAAGCGTGCCTGCCAAGCGGGCACGCTTTTCTATTGAATGTGGAAGATGGGGCGGCTGGACTACGATAAAGAGCAGAGCCTGGATGGCGGAACTGGCAGACGCAGCGGACTTAAAATCCGCAGGAGCTTACCCTCCGTGGGGGTTCAAGTCCCCCTCCGGGCACC
>JASHRH010000242.1 GCA_030037475.1 Acidobacteriaceae bacterium | reverse complement strand
TCCCTCACCCATAGAGAAAGTCTTGATCAGGTCCAGGTTATTAACCATCGTGGCGGGACCGTGCATATATGGCAACCGGTACTGCCCCTGTCCGCCTGGATTCGAGGAGAGCGCATAATTGCCCGTCGTCGGGCTGCCCGGCACCGGAACCCCGAAGCAGGTGGCGTTCATGTACTGATGGTTGCCCTTGCCTCCCGCCGGATTGCAGGCCACCGTGGGCATGAGCTGGTAGTCCGGGCTGCCCAGCCATACCGTCGAGTTCATGTAGTTCACGCAGTATGTGTCTCCGTTCCTGTCCGCGGGAATGCCATACTGGGTCGCGCAGGTTTTCGTCTGCTCGGGATCAGGCTGCTGCCAGCTCGTCGCCACCTGCGTCGGGATCAGCTGACCGTACCCGAATCCGAAATTCTCGCCCTGCAGCGAGGGCAGATCCGGTCCGCTCAGCACTGACTCGATTCCCGAAACCATCCAGCCGTTTCCGAGCGCTGCCAGCAACCGATGGCCGTTGCCCACCGGCTTTCCGAGGCTAACCGTATAGTGGATGTTGAACACCTGCGTGCGGTCGAACGGCGCCGGATTGTACTCGTCACGCAGATCCAGCGGATTGGGAACCACGTTGTTGTACGACGAGGCCGTCGCCAGCGTCTTCGAGAATGTATAGTTCGCGCCCCAGCTCACCCTGCCTGCCTCTTTGTTCCAGCTCACCTGCCCGGCGTTGTAGTTCGAGTAGTAATCGTGGCTGAGTGCATAAATGTGCTCGTAGAACGGATAGGGGCGATAGTAATCGGTCTGCTGCGTGTCCAGCCCGCCGATTGACTGCCCTGGATTTTGCGAATTGCTCAGCGAGGCCGGCAGGCAAACCAGAGGATCCTGCTGCGACTGTCCATTGCAGTTCACGGGGCCGAAGAGGTATCCGGCCGGGATGAGGTTCAGATCCGAGGAGCCATTGTACTGCTGCGTGTCCATGTTGAACGTCGGCAGGTTTCTGCCCTCTTCGCCGACATACGATATCTCCAGCAGCGAGTTCCACGGCAGTCGCTGGTCGATCATGCCATCGAATTCGTAGAAGACAGGACGCGTCGTGTCCTGGGGCGACACCGTGTACACGCTAAAGTCGGGAGGATTCACCGGCGACTGGTTGTCGATCAGATTGAAGGTCTCCGTGCCGAACGTGTATGACGTCTTGTAATCCTGCGCTGTGGCCGCGGCCAGCGCGTAAGGGGCAAACTGTTCTTCCTCGCGATAGATACCCCAGCCGCCGCGAAGCACAGTCCTGCCTGTCCCAAACAGGTCCCAGGACGCGCCCAGGCGCGGCGAAAAATAAACTGTTTCGCCCGGCTCATTCACAGTGTTGGGGATCGAACTGTCCACGCCGTGCCAGGTGATGCCGGGCATCTGCGCGCTGGAGCAGTTGCGTCCGTTGCATTGATGGTCGTACAGCCCTGGCGAGAAGGTCGCGAGTCCGTTGTTATGACGGTCGTACCACGGGCCCAGGTGCTCGACGCGCGCACCCAGCATCAGCGTCACTCGGCGAATCTTCCATGAATCGTTGGCGAATCCCGCCAGCGTCGTGTACTGCATATCTACCAGCGGCGAGAAGTTCGTCTGGGTAAAGGTGTCCGCATACCCCATGTACATCAGGGCATTCCCGTTCATACAATCACCCTCATAGCTGGCTCCCGATGAACGGCCATTGCCCAGAGGATCGGGGTTCTCGCAACCCGTATACTGCGAGTTCGAGCCCGGCGAGGTGTTTTGCGAGTTCGCGGCCTGCGAGCCGGGGTTGTATTCGAAATAACCGTTGCCGGGATTGAACGTGTACTCGCCCTGCGGAAAGGCCGCCGCGTAATCCGCATCGCCGTTCAGGGTGCCCTGTTCCCAGTAGACGCCGAACGACAGTGTATGCGAACCCTTTACCCAGTCCACCGTGTCCGAAACGTCGGGCACCACCTTCTTCATCCGAATCTGATTGTTATAGAAGCCGCCGGGCATCAGCAGGTTCGGATAACCCAGACTGCTGTAGTCGCTCAGGGCCGGTACCGAATAGTCGCCTGCGTTCTTGTACTCTCCCAGGTAACTGAAGGTATCCGACTGTGGGTTCGTACAGGTCCCCGCCGCCCGCTCCGCCGGATCATTGCAGTTGTACTTGTTCATATCGAAGCGATCCACCGCTTCCGGATTGCCCATGTTTCCCGGATCGCTGATAAACGACATCGCCGCAGTCAGCTCGTTCGTCATGGTCGCGCCGAACGTCCGCGTGTAATGCCCGGAAAAAATGTTGGAAATGTCGCCCGCCGTTACACCTGCGGGGTATTCGACCGAGTAATCCGGAGCGTACCCCCAGGCCACCGGGTCCTGGCTGATCTGGGACTGGCGCCCCCAGGTCGCATAGAATTTATTGTTGTCATTGGGATTGAAATCAATACGCCCATGAAAGATATCGCCGTTCTGCGTCTGCACCACTTCCTGGATGTAGTTGTAGCCCTCCTGGTTCACGAATGGATTCGCGTTCGGCAGCGGCAACCAGTCCATCAGAGCTACACCGCCCGGGTTCGAGTACGCGCTGATATTGCCGTTGGGCACCGACTGTGCGGTCGGCAGGTAATTTTCCGTCTGGCACATCGGCAGTGTCGCGTTCAGATTGATCCTGCCGTCTGGTCGCGCGCCGCACAACTGCGCGTTGAGTGAGGCCGCACTGAAATCCCCCTGCCGCTCTGCCATCGTCGGCACCCACGAGCCCAGCGTTTCCGGCGAATAGTTCTGGTGCAGGTATTCGTAGGCGGCGAAAAAGAACAGCTTGTCGTTGTGCGGACCGAAGCGCGTTCCCGGAATCCACAGCGGGCCGCCCAGCTGCCCACCCGGATACAGATATTGTCCCGGAGGCCGCGTCTGCTGCAGATAGTTGTTGTACCAGTCGTTCGCGTTCATCACCGTGTCGCGCGCGTACAGATAGGCGCCGCCGTGGTACGCGCTGGTCCCTGCCTTGGTCGTCGCCTGCAGAACAGCCGGCCCCTTCGCATATTCCGCGCTGAACGTCGACGTGGTCGCCTTGATGTCCGTGATCATGTCCGCGTCGACGGTCTGTACCGTCCCCTCGCGCGTGGCGATATCCGTCAGGGAGACACCATCCAGTACCGTGTCGCTCCCAGTGGGTCCGGACCCGTTGGCCGAATACGATCCTGTCGGTCCGCTCATCCCCACCACTGCCGTATTCGGCGTCTGGTTGTTCACTCCAGGACTCACCATCGCGAAGCCTGGCAGCATCCCCACCAGCTCGGTCGCGTCGCGCCCCTCGATGGCCAGCGTGTCCAGATCCTTCGCCGTAATCACGTCGCTGCGTTCCGGCGTATCCAGTGGCTTCACCGACTGATTCGCCAGCGCTTCCACCGTCACCTGCTGGGTCGCCGTCGCTACCTGCATCTTGATATCGTTGAAGGGAACCTGATCGCCCGGCCGCAGTGGAAATGGTTGCGATTCCCACGTCTTGAAGCCCTTCATCGCCACCTGTAGCTGATAGTGCTGAGCCGCGGTCACTGCGGGGATCGAAAACTCGCCCGCGCCGTTGCTGGTCGTCTGCCGCTGGGATTTGTTGTCCAGGTTCGTCAGCAGCACGGTTGCCCCGGGAATCACCGCCCCCGTCGTGTCCTCCACCACCCCGGACACCGTTCCTGTGCTCTGCGCCAAAGCGGGCGTTTGCCACAGCAGGAGTCCCGCCATGAGCAGCACCGACAGTCCGGCTGCCGCCCTGATTCCAGGTATGAACTTCATCGTAACAACCCCCTTGGCTACCTTGCTTTTGCGTCTTTGCAGCACGGTGATATCGATCACATCACAGATACGGACCTACCGACAGAACCGCTTCTTCGCCCTGGCTGGAGTTCGGTCTGAATTATGGTCCGCGGTCGCTAAATCGGTCAAGCAGTTTTTTCGCCGTCCTGCTCCTCATGCGCATAGTATCTATATAGTTATTATCTTCGCGTATAAATAACCCTCAGCGATTCTTCCCCCGCGCGCCCTTCGGCACACAGGAGCACTTGCAGGCTGGCTCAATGCTTTGCCTCTCCGCGCCACCGCGCCCTTTGGCTGCTCAATCAGCAAACCACAGACCCGCACGTGCGAAAAGATTACTTCCGGATCGGCATTCGAGAACTACCCATTCGCATAGCAGCACGGAAACAGGACTGTCCCGGCCCTGCCATGCAACTCATCCACGTCATAATCAACCGATTCAGAAGAGGCACTCACGCACATTGGCGTTTCCGCTGCGCGCTCTGCCCAGCAACCGATCTGGGCAGCAAAGCTCGCGCATTTCGCTCCCCTCCGCCGGCCTCGCCGCGGCTCCGTGTTATTAACCTGGTTAACAGGACAAGCAGCGTTTAGCGGAGTTCCGAAAGAAATTCACAGGCTGTATTCCTTCCGATCGCCGGATTCACTGGGCTGGATCGCCAGCGTTAGTTCTGCCTTGAATGCGCCGCCGCGCGCTCGGCGCGGGCGGGGACCGTCTCGGCCGCTTTGCTGTTCCCCTGAGCGTTCGCATGGCATCCGCAGGAGCTGCGAACCACCAACTCCAGCGGCAGCACCACCCGCCGTCCCGTCGAAGGAAACTCCCGCCGCAGAATTCTCTCGAACAAAAGATTCGCCGCCGCCTCCCCAATCTGGTACACCGGCTGCCGCACCACCGTCAGCGTGGGTTGCAGTATGTCGGCCACATCCAGATCGTCGAAGCCCGCCGTGGCCACTTGTTCGGGAACGTCGACGTGCAGCGTATTGAGCGCGTGAAGCAGATAGCGTGTTGTCAGATTGTTGGCGGCGAACAGCGCTGACAGTGGCTGTCCGCGGTTCAGCGCTGCACCGATCTGCTCAACCGCCTGTTCCGGCGTCCTGCACTCCATGTAAGGCTCCGCCGCCAGCCCGGCCCTCATCATGGCCTGGCGGTAACCCGCGTAGCGCGCTTTCATCGTGTACAGCTCGCGTCCCACCCCAAGAAAGCCGATCCGGCGGTGGCCGTGCCCAATCAGGTGTTCCACCGCCATCTTCGTTCCGGCGCTGTTGTTCACCAGGACCGAATCGAAGCGCGGATCCGCCAGCGGCCGGTCCAGCGTGACGATGTGCACCCGCGAGTACATCTCCGCCCGCAAATAGCGATCGTCTCCGGGCGCGGGAATGATCACCATCCCGTCGATGCGCCGCCGCACCATCAGATTGGTCTGCCGCTGCTCCGTTTCCTGCTCTTCATCCGAAGTCGTCAGAATCACCGAGTAGCCGTGCTGCTTTGCCACCGTGGAGATGGCGTGCGCGCACGTCGCGAAGAACGAATCGTACAAATAGGGAACGATAACAGCGATGGTCCTGGAGTGCAGCGAGCGCAGGCTGCGCGCCAGCTCGTTCGGCTGGTAATTCAGCATCCCGATGGCCCGATGCACCCGGTCCGCCGTCGCATCGGAAACGTTGGCGCTTCCGCTCAGGACCCGTGAGACCGTCATCTTGCCCACGCCCGCCAGCCGCGCCACGTCCGCCATGGTCGTGCTCCTGCGCGCGCTTTCGTGCTTGCTTCCTTCCGCAGGCCCCATGATGTCCATGAATTATAGGCTTCGCCGTCAAGCCGTCGCGCCCCGCGCCGGCGCGCTCACACGATTTTGCAGAGGTAAATCGAGCTACTCCTGTGGATTATTCCTGCTCGCGGAACTCACTCCAAAATCCGCAACTCCCACCTGGAGCAAGGTCGACCATTTCGGTCCCGGCTTCACCGGCCATGCTCCGTAGACATGATTGCCCCACGCCGCCAGACCCAGATAATCTCCCATGAACGCGCCTCTGGGATCGAACTCATCCCGCGTCCACGCGTAATTCTTAAACGTCCTTCCGCCATCCTCCGATCGCGCCAGCACCACAATCTGCCTGCGGCGCTGCGGATCTTCCCTCCGGTCATAAAACACCACGTTCACGGCTCCGGACACCGGATCCACCGCCAGCCACTGGAAGAAATGATCCGCACCGTTGTGCAGCGGGTCGTTGTTCACCCGCACCGGCGCGCTCCAGCTCCGCCCGTGATTCTTCGACACAATGCAGAACACGTCCACGTCTCCGTTGCGATAGTCACTCCACGTCACGTAGATCGGGCCGCCTTTTTCCCCGCCGCGTGAATCGAGCGCGATCTGCGGAAACCCGTTCGCCCGGTCCATTCCCCCGACAGCAAACATGGTCGGCGCCGTCTGCACGATGTTGCGCGTCCGGCTGAACGTCCTGCCTCCGTCGTGCGACTCCACCATCACGATGTGGTCATTCAGCGCCCATACCGCGTAGATCGTTCCATCCGGTGCAACGGCGCCGTCAAACCCCTCCACCGCGCCGTTATCGTCGCGCGGCAGCCCATGCACTGCCGAAAGCTCGATTGGCGCTGACCACGTCATCCCATCGTCCGTCGAGCGCGAAAACACCATCTGCGAGTCGGTCAGCGTCCACCGCGTCCAGCCCACGTACAGATTGCCGTCATAAGGGCTTTGCTTGGACGTGTCGGCCACCAGATACGGCTTGTCCTCGAATGGAATCCCCGGCTCCGTCGGCTGCGCCACAATCGTCCGCACCTCCGGCTCCCATGTCTTGCCGCCATCCAGCGAGCGCCGCAGCAGAATCGCGTTCCTCGTCGCTCCCACCGCCCAGTAGTTGAATGCTCCCAGCTTGTCGAACGCGATGCACGCCAGGAACGCGTGTCCCTTGTTGTCGAAAACCGTCGACACGTCGCCCGAAACGCGGTAGCTTTTCGGCGTCACACCCGCCGCCAGGCGCCACGTCCGACCGTTGTCGTCCGAGTACGCCGCCTGCGCGTTGTCCTGGAATACCACCACCACCTGGCGCGGATTCTTCGGATTCACCGCCACTCCAGGCTCCGTATACGACCCCGGTTGCGGCGTTAAAGTCGTGATCACCGCTCCCGGCGCGGCCGGCAGCGTTGTCCCCGGAGTTTTCGCCTGCGCCAAGGCTCCCGCCGCGAACGCGATCAGCACGCCCACCATCCATGCACAGTTTCTCTTCATGCCTTCCGTCCTCATTTACTTCGCCACTATCAGTGTCACCGTCACCGTTGGATCCACGCGATACCCAGCCGGCGGATTCTGCCCGATGACCATCCCCGCACCCATCCCTGTCACAGACTGTTGCTTCACGGTAACCACGCGCAACCCTGCACCCGTCAACTCCGAAATGACGGTGGTGAATGGCTGCCCCTGCACATCCGGCATGACCAGGCCATTCGGCGCCGGTGGCATCTCCGCGGCCACCAGCAAACTCACTACCGGACTCGCTACATCCTGCGCATTCGCCTCCGGATTCTGCGCCATCACCGTCCCCGGCTGTGCATCCGGCCAGGGCATCTGCGCCGTCGCGCCCATCTCCAGACCCGCGTGCCGAATCGTCAGCGCCGCCATGCGCTCGTCCATCCCCACGACATTCGGAATCGCTTGCTCCAACGGTCCCAGGCTTTCAGTCAACCACACGCGCCAGCCGTGTCGCACCACGGTTCCCGCCGCCGGCAACTGATTCACTACGCGCCCCTTCGGCACGTCCGCCGAATAGAGCCGCGACTCCACGTGCATGCCCAGCCCCAGCGCCGCCGTCTGCTGCCCCGCTTCGCCCAGCGTCATCCCGCGCAAATTCGGCACCGTCACTTCCGTGCCGTGAATAGCGAAGTGCATCGTCACGATCGCCGAGGTCATCGCCACTGCGACCAGCAGCAGCGCCAACAACGTGAATCGGAACAGTCCTCTCATCCTTCGTATTCGATCGAATAGCTGACTGTTGCCGCTTTCTCCAGCATCTTCGACACCGAGCAGTACTTGTTCTTCGAGAGCGACACCGCGTCCTCGGCCGCCTTCTGCATCACTTTCCCGCGAATTTTATACGTCAGATGAATCTTCGTGAACACCCGCGGTGGTTCCGCTGCCTGCTCTGCCTGCGCCGTCACCGTCAGGCCCTCCAGCGGCTCGCGCTTCTTCTGCAAAATGCTCACCACGTCGACTGACGTACATCCGCACAGTGCCGCCAGCACCATCTCCATGGGGCTCGGCCCCGCCGCGTGCTCGCTGCTCGCGTCGAACCGCACCGTGTGCCCGCTCTCCGACTTCCCATCGAAGAGCATCTCCTGCTTCCACTCCGCACTCGCAATCATCCAGTCCCCTCGCTTACCTGCTCACTCGCTAACCTGCTAACTCACCAGCCGTTTCATTCCTAACCGCTTCACCCCTGTCTCCTCACTGCCGATGCCGGTTGTCCGACGCCGGTTCCGGATGGATCAGCACCCGATCCACCTCCGGACATCTCAGCTTAAAGCGATTCTCGAGCGCCGTAATCGATTCATGCACGCGCCGCATTTCCATCGCATCCGGCAGGGTGCAGTGGCAGGTCACGTGCAGCCGCTCGCCGATGCGATCCACCAGAACCTCGTGAATATCCACCACCTCCGGCACTTCAGTGGCCGCCTCGCGCAGTCTCTGCTCGATTCTGCGGTCCCGCTCCACGCGGATGGGTTCCTCGATCGTCGCCGGCTCGCTCTCGATGTGGGTCAGCACCGACTGCACCTGCGGCACTTCCCGCCGAATTTCCTCTTCCAGCCCGTGCACAAACCGGTGGCCCTCCAGCAGCGTCATGGTCTCCGCGACTTCAATGTGCTGCTCCACGTGCAGGCCGTCCGCAAAGGCCTCGATGCTCACGTCGTGCACCACGGCATTATTTCTCGCCGCCACCGCGCGCACTTTGTCGAATACGCTCTCCGCCACCGTCTCCCGTGGCACCGTCCGGATCACCACGTCTGCTCCCGGCAGCACGCCCTCCACAGCCGCCGTCGCTTCCCGCACCAGCGTTTCCGTCCGCTGAAACGTCAGCTTCCTCGGCAGTGAGAGCGTCACATCCGCAAAATACGCGCTCCCTGACCGCCGCACCCGCGCCTGATCGATCCCCAGTACTCCCCTGACGCCGCGCACCGCATCCAGCAGCTGCGTGTGCAGCTCCGGCGAAATGGCGTCCGTCAGCGCGCCCACCGCCCGCCACGCCAGCCGCCACCCAAACACCAGAATCATGCCGGAGACGATCAGCGCGGCTCCTGGATCGGCATAGCGCAGCCATGCGACGTGCTCTACGCGTCCCACCCATGCGGCGGTCAGCCCCAGCAGCACCGCCACGCTGGCCCAGATATCCGACGCGAAGTGCAGCGCGTCCGCCTCCAGCGCCTCGCTGCCGGTGCGCTTTGCCACGGCGCGCAGCTTTCCCGAGCGCCACAGATCCACCGCAATCGACGCTCCCAGCACCAGGAACGGCCACACGGAAAATCGCAGCGCCACCGGATGGAAAAAAATGCGGTTGATCGCCTCGGCCGTGATCCACACTGCCGAGACGGCCATCAGCCCCGTTTCCACGAACGCCGAAATGTTTTCGACCTTCGCGTGACCGTAGGGATGGTTCCAGTCCGCGGGCCGGTCCGCCACACGCACGCTCAACAGCGTCAGCGCAGAGCCGGCCAGGTCCAGCGCCGAATGCGCCGCGTCTGACAGCACGCCCAGGCTGCCCGTCAGCAGCCCCACCGCCAGCTTCAGCCCGGTCATCACGCAGGCCGCGCCGACCGACACCAGCGCCACGCCGCGCTTCTCCGCGCTCGCTCGCGCTCCTCCTGGAATGGCCGCGCTGGACATGCTTTCAGCCTACTGCTTTGCTCCCGGCTTCACACCCCTCCACAGCCCCGCAATGCCAAAGCTGTACGGCGTCCACTCCACGCCCACGAATCCCGCCTGCCGCATCATTTCGAGCATCGCTTCGGGCGCAGGAAACCGCGATACCGACTCCGGCAAATATCCGTACGCCCCGCGATCTCCTGAGAGCCAATTCCCCACCGCCGGCAGTACGCGCCGAAAGTAAAACGCGTACAGCTTCCCGATCACTCCGGCCGGCACGCTGAAATCCAGAATCCCTACTTCCCCGCCCGGCGCGAGCACGCGCAAGAATTCCTCCAGCCCCGCCTGATAATTCGCGAGGTTCCGGAACCCGAATGCCGTTGTGATCAGATCCAGCGACCCATCGCCGAATGGCAAATGCAGCGCGTCCGCCTCGATCACCCGCGCCGCGCGCCCCGCCAGCTTCTTCCGCGCGCGCCCCAGCATCGCCGGAGCAAAATCCGCCGCCGTCACCGGTTCGGCGTCGGTCGGACGCCGCCTGAGCAGAGCCAGCGTCATGTCGCCCGTGCCGCAGCAGATGTCCAGCACTCGCGCCTCCGGCCGGGCCAGAACATGCCCGAATCGCCGCGCCGTCCGTCGCCACCACAGCCGGTCCACGTTGCACGAGAGCACGTGGTTCAGCAGGTCGTAGCGCGGCGCGATCCGGTCGAACATCTCCCGCACCGCACGCGCCGAGCTTGCCTCGTCGCTCGTCCCCTCCGGACGCGATCCCGCACCATGACTCGAGTTTCGCAAACGCCAGCATATCGCAGCTTCCTAAGCTGCCGGACACCCGTCTATCATGAAGCACACAGCCGCTGGGCCCATCCCCATCGCGCTGCTTAGGCAGTCCAGGAGCAGTCCGGGAAAGGATACTCACGATGCGCAAGCACGCTATCTCTCTGCTGGGTCTTCTCTTCGCGCTAGGCGTGAGCGCGGCTTCGGCGCAGGCCACCCCGAGCTTCACCATCTCGGCAACCAATACGACGATGACGGCGAGCGGCGCTTCCATTCCGTTTACGCTGGTCTCCCTCAACGGATACGCAGGCAAGCTTGGCGTCGATTGCGGGGCAACCAACCCACCAGCCGGAGCGCGTTTGCCCTACTGCGGCGGCGGACCAGCATTCCAGATCGCCCTTGCTGCCAACGCAACCGCGAAAGGATCGGTCGGCCTTAGCGCGGGTCCTGCTCCCCTCGCGCCTGCCAGCCGGTCGAACACTCCCGGCCATGGATCAGGCGCAGCTTGGGCTTTCGCCGGCGGTATCCTTCTTTTCGGGCTCGGCTTCGGCCGGCGAAAGGCCCGCTGGCTCTCAGTCCTGCTGCTGTCCATCGGCGCACTGGCCGAACTCGGCGCGCTCAGCGCCTGCGGGGGCGGCCAGCCAACCCTGACGACAGGAACCTACGATTACACACTTACGGCTTACGACACCACAACCAACGCGACCGCCAGCACGACGGTCAAAGTCACGATACCGCCAGGCATTCCCACGAGCGCTATGTAGGCGATCACCGTCGGAACCTGACGCAGCGCCGCGGCTGCTCTCCCGCCGCGGCGCAGGCGTTACACTTGCGCCTATGAAAACTTCACGGCGTTTTCTGCTTTCTCTGCTCTGTCTCCTGCTCTTCCCGGTTTTTTCCGCCGCGGCCCAGGACCCCACGGCTATCGCCTTCCAGCGCGCCCGCAATCTCCAGCACGGCATCAACACGAGCCTCTGGTTCGCGCAGTCGCGCGACTACTCCTTTGAGCATCTCGAAACGTTCACCACGCCGCAGGACCTTACCCTCATCCACAGTATGGGGTTCGACCACATCCGGCTCAGCATCGATCCCGGCCCGCTCGAGCCCTGGCTCTACACCGGCAAGCCCACGCCGTTCCTCGACCAGCTGGACCGCGTCGTCCACACCGCGCTCGCCGACCACCTCTCCGTCATCATCGACATCCATCCCAGCGATGAGTTCAAGGCCACGCTCTTCCAGGGCTCCGACGGCGTGGGCCGCTTCATCGCGCTTTGGTACGCTCTGGCCGCGCATTACGCACCCGTCGATCCTGACCACATCTTCTTCGAGATCCTCAACGAGCCCGAGCAGAGCGATCCTTACCGCTGGATGGGCGTGCAGGCCACGCTCGCTGCCGTGATCCGTCACGCCGCACCGCAGAACACCATCATCGCCACGGCCGCGCATTACTCCGGCATCCCCGACCTCCTGGAGCTCGATCCGCTCGCCGATCCCAACGTCATCTACACCTTCCACGACTACGAGCCGTTTCCGTTCACCCATCAGGGAGCCACCTGGACGATGCCTCAGGTTCGTCCCGAGCGCGGCATCCCTTATCCCTCCACACCGGAAAACGTGGCGCCTAAGCTTAGCGAGGAGCCGACTCTTGAAGGCCGGCTTTTCCTCGATCAGTATGGATGGGACCGCTGGAACGCCGACCGCATCAACGAATACGTCAGCTACGCTGCGAAGTGGGCGCAGCTCCACCACGTCCCCGTCTACTGCGGCGAATTCGGATCGTACGGTCTGTACGCCCCTCCGGCCAGCCGCGTCCAGTGGATCCACGACATGCGCGTCGCGCTGGAGAAGGACGGCATCGGCTGGGCCATGTGGGACTACCAGACGCCCTTCGGCGTCGTCAGCAAAGAGAACGGCGTCACCACGCCCAACCTCGACGTGCTGAAGGCCCTCGGCCTCCACGCGCCGCAATCCTGATCTGCGCTCCTCGCCCTGCCGCGAATGGATTCACGCCTCCATTCGCGCAGGCGTCGGCGCTCCCTTGAGCGCCACGAACGGTTCCAGCTGGCAGCAGGCCCGGCTCAGCCGAGCCACATCCGCCTGCATCTCGCGATCGCCTTCGAACGACCGCAGCGTCGCCTCCAGAATCGCTGCTGCCCCCGCATTCGCGGGTTGCCGGATGCTGTAGTGCATCCACTTTCCCTCGCGCCGCGCGTCCACGATCCTCGCCCGGCGCAGATACGCCAAATGCCGCGAGATCTTCGGCTGGCTCTGCCCCAGAATCTGCACGAAGTAGCAGACGCATACCTCGCGCCTGTTCATCAGGTTCAGCAGCCGCAGCCGCGTGCGGTCGGAGAGCGCGGCAAACAGCCGCGCCAGATCGAATTGCGAGGCGGATCGGGTCACGCCAGTAATATACGCCTTGACAGATGTGTTCTCAAAAGATACATTTGCTTTTGCATATATGTAAGATGTGAAGCTGAATTCCGAGTTCAGGAGAACCCATGGAAACCGCCGCCACCACCCGTGAAGAAGTCCGCGAAAAATACTCAAATGCCGCCCGCGCCGTCGCCCAATCCGGAACTGTCGCCTCCTGCTGCGAGCCCAGCCTTCGTTGCTGCGATCCCATCACCACCGGCCTCTACAGCGCCGATCAGGCCGGCTCAGTTCCCGAAAGAGCCATGCTCGCCTCACTCGGCTGCGGGAATCCCACGGCCCTCATCGAACTACAGCCCGGCCAGGTTGTTCTCGATCTCGGCTCCGGCGGCGGTATCGATGTGCTGCTCTCTGCGCGCCGCGTCGGTCCCACCGGCAAAGCCTACGGTCTTGACATGACCGACGACATGCTGGCGCTTGCGCGCGAGAACCAGCGCCAGGCCGGCATCGAAAACGTCGAATTTCTGAAGGGTGAAATCGAAAGCATCCCCCTCCCTGACAACTCCGTCGACGTCATCATCTCCAACTGCGTCATCAATCTCTCCGCCGACAAGGACCGCGTCCTCCGCGAGGCCTTCCGTGTTCTGCGGCCCGGCGGCCGCTTCGCGGTCTCCGACGTCGTCACCCGCGGCAAGGTTCCGCAGGCCGTCCGCAGCAGCATGATGCTCTGGGTCGGCTGCATCGCGGGAGCCCTCGACGAACAGGAGTACCGCGTCAAACTCGCCGCCGCCTGTTTCACGGAGATCGAGTTCGAGGTCACGCGCACCTACAACGTCGAAGATGCGCGCCACTTCTTCACCGAAGCTGGCATCGACGTCGATTCCATCGCCCCGCAAGTCGAAGGCAAGTTCATCAGTGCCTTCATCCGCGCCACCAAACCCGTTCAGTCATGCTACGGACAATCCTGCTGCTCTGGGGGAAAGACATAGCTTATGGCCGATCACTACAACGTTCTTTTCCTTTGCACCGGCAACTCAGCGCGTTCCATCCTGGCCGAGGCCATCCTGAACCACAAGGGTCGCAACGCTTTCAATGCGTACAGCGCCGGCAGTCATCCCTCCGGCAAAGTGCGCCCCGAAGCTCTGCGGCAGCTCGAATTCGCCGGCCTCTCCACCAGCTGCCTGCGCAGCAAATCCTGGGACGAGTTCTCTGCCTTCGGCGCCCCGCAGATGCACTTCGTCTTTACCGTCTGCGACAACGCCGCCCGCGAAGTCTGCCCCATCTGGCCGGGCCACCCGATGACAGCGCACTGGGGCGCCCCCGACCCCGCCGCCGTGATCGGCACGCCCGAAGAAATTGCCCGCGCCTTCCACGACGCCTTCTCCATCCTCGACCGCCGCATCGGTCTCTTTCTCGCGCTCCCGCTCAGCACGCTCCAGCGCATGGCCATTCAGCACGCTATCGAGGACATCGGCCGCTCCTGAGCGGCCCAGCCTATCCCTGGAGGTTCCATTGAAGAAGAGCCGGCTTTCGTTCCTCGATCGCTATCTCACCGCCTGGATCTTCGCCGCCATGGCCGCCGGCGTTGCGCTTGGCTGGCTCGCGCCCGGCGTCGTCCCGCTCCTCAACCGCTTCAGCGTCGGCGCCACTTCCATTCCCATCGCTGCCGGCCTCATTGTCATGATGTATCCGCCCTTCACGCGGGTCCGCTACGAGGAGCTGCACGAGGTCTTCCGCAACAAGAAAATCCTCGGCCTCTCGCTTGTCCAGAACTGGATCGTCGGCCCCATTCTGATGTTCCTGCTCGCCATCGTTTTTCTGCGCGGATATCCGCAGTACATGGCCGGCGTCATCATGATCGGACTCGCCCGCTGCATCGCCATGGTCATCGTGTGGAACGAACTGGCGAAAGGTGATACCGACTACGCCGCGGGCCTGGTCGCCTTCAATTCGCTCTTCCAGGTTTTCTTCTATTCCATCTATTGCTGGGTGTTCATGACTATTCTGCCCGGCTGGTTTGGCCTGCGCGGCACCATGGTCGACGTCTCCGTGGGCGCCATCGCCAAAAGCGTCCTGATCTACCTCGGCATTCCCTTCCTCGCCGGATTCCTCACCCGCGCGGCGCTTGTCCGCGCCCAGGGCCGCGCCTGGTACGACCGCAGTTTCGTCCCGCGCGTCGCGCCGCTCACCCTGGTCGCCTTGCTTTTCACCATCGTAGTCATGTTCTCCCTCAAGGGCGGCTATATCGTTCGGCTGCCGCTCGACGTCCTGCGCATCGCCATCCCCCTGCTCCTCTACTTCGTGCTCATGTTCCTGGTTTCATTCTGGATGGGTCGCCGTCTCGGCGCGGATTATTCGAAGACCACTGCGCTCTCCTTCACGGCCGCTTCGAACAATTTCGAGCTCGCCATTGCCGTCGCCGTCTCCGTTTTTGGCATCAACTCCGGAGCCGCCTTTGCCGCCGTCATCGGACCCCTGGTTGAAGTTCCCGTTATGATCTCCCTGGTCAACCTCGCCCAGTACTTTCAGCGCCGCTGGTTCCCAAATCCCGAATCGACGGAGTTTCCGGACGCCTGTATCCAGAAGTTTCCCTGACTGGCCCGAAGGCGCACTCGCCTGGACGGCCAGTCTCTTGACGGCGCCCATCGAAAAATTGCACACTCGCGTCCAACCAGAGGAAATGTGGCCGCAACGAAAGGGAAAGCCATGATTCAGGTCATCACCGTCGAGCGCGAATACGGCAGTCAGGGCGCGGCCTTCGCCCATCATCTTGCTGACCGTCTGGGCTGGCGCCTCATTGACAGTTGCGTCATCGAGGAGGTCGCCCGCAAAGCCGGCGTCACGCCCGACCTGGTCAAGCGCTGCGACGAGCGCGTCGA
>JASHRH010000021.1 GCA_030037475.1 Acidobacteriaceae bacterium | reverse complement strand
TCGATGACGATCTGCGCGCCGTTGGCGAAGTCGCCGAACTGCGCTTCCCAGAGCACGAGCGCTTCGGGATAATCGCGGCTGTAGCCGTACTCGAAGCCCATCACACCGGCTTCGGAAAGTATCGAGTTATAGACACTGAAGCGCGCCTGCCGCGCGCCGAGGTGATTCAACGGAATCCAACGCTGCTCGTTTTCGATGTCGATGAGCACGCTGTGGCGCTGGTTGAACGTGCCGCGCTGCGAGTCCTGGCCGCTAAGGCGTACCGGCGTACCGGCGAGGAGCAGCGAGCCGAAGGCGACGGCTTCGGCCATGCCGTAATCGAAGCTGTGCCGGCCGCGGCCCATGGCGGCGCGCTGATCGAGCAGCTTTTTGATCTTGGGATGGATATGGAAACTGTCGGGGTACGCAGCGAGTCTCGTTGAGATGTTCTCGATCGCAGCGCGATCCAGGCCGGTATCGACCTCAAGGTCGGCCTGCCAGCAGCCGCCGTGGTAAGGAAGCCAGTAGTCGGGCATCTCCACGAGAACGGGCTTTTTGCGCACTGTGGTGGCTTTTTTCTGTGCGTCGGCAAACTCGGAGTGCAGCTCTTTGGCGATCGGCGCGGCGTCGAGGCCGATCTGTCTGGCGAAGAGCTCGTAGAGCGGAGGGTGGTCCTTGATGCGGGCGTAGCGGAGCGGCTGTGTCACGGTGGGATCGTCGATCTCGCTGTGGCCGTGGCGGCGGTAGCCAATGAGGTCGATGACGACGTCGGATTGGAACTGGAAGCGATACTCGGCGGCAAGCGCGGCGATGCGCACCACGGCAACGGGATCTTCGGCGTTGACGTGGAAGATGGGGATGGGTAGGCGCTTCGCTAAGTCCGTGGAGAAGCGCGTGGAGTTCGTCTCGTCCGGGTCGGCGGTGAATCCGATGAGGTTGTTGACGACGATGTGGATACCGCCGCCGACGGAATAGCCTTCGATGCAGCCGAGGTTCAGCGTTTCGGCCCAGATGCCCTGGCCGGCGAAAGCCGCATCGCCGTGGATGACGACAAGGAGCACGCGCCGGATTCCATCCTCGCCGGCGCGATCCTGACGCGCGCGGGCACGGCCCATGGCGACAGGATCGACGGCTTCCAGATGGCTTGGATTGGACACCAGATGCAGCGCGACGGCGTTGCCAGTGCGGGCAGGAAACTGGCCGGTGGCGCCGACGTGGTATTTCACGTCGCCGCCGCCGAGCACGCTGCGCGGATCGACGTCCTCGAACCTGGCGAAGATGTCCACCGGCGATTTGCCGAAGGTATTGACCATCACGTTGAGGCGGCCGCGATGGCTCATGCCCATGATGGAGCGCTCCGCGCCCAGCTCGGCTGCGCGGTTCAGGAGCTCGTCGAGGAAGGGGATCAGAGCGGTGACACCTTCGAGAGAAAAGCGCTTGGTGCCGAGATAGCGGGACTGGATAACCTGCTCGAAGATGTCGGCGCGGGCAAGCAGGCGCAGGATGCGCCGCGAATCGACGGCAGACGCGGGAGCTTCCAGACGCTCAGCGAGCCAGTCGCGCCGGTCGCGCTGCGGGATGTGCATGAACTCCGCACCGATGGTTGAGGCGTAGCAGCGACGGGCCTCTTCAGCGAATTCGTTGTCGATGCGCAGCTCGGGAAGATCGACAGGCATGAGGTACTGACCGAGGGGATCGAGGTTCGCCTGGAGATAACCCCAGCGGCGGAAGGCGTCGAAGGTCTGTTCGCGCAATTGTGCAGGCGCGAGTTCGCTCGAAATGGAAGAGGTGGTCATGCGAAACAGGAGTCCGATCACCGAAAGGAACGGAAAATCGGGCGCGCAAAGCCGGGCCGCAAAGAGCTTCTCTTTCAATTTTACGCGGAGGGAATGTGGGAGGCGGTTCGCCTGTTGCGTAGCAGCGGTTCGGTTCTCGCGGAGTGAGAAACGTTCTGCTTCACAATGTGACTACAGCCAGGCTCGGGATAGCCTGAAAATGGCGGATATTTCCGGTTGCAACGCCATAGCCCAGCTCCAGTGCGGCGGCTCCGATCAACAAGTCGGAAAGGGGCAGGGATATGCCCTTCGCCGCGGCCTCTCCATCAGTCTGACCGGCCCGAAGGGCTATGGATGCGGATATCGGATGAACGGGCAAAGCGGCGATCAGCTCCTGGAGGAACTGTCGTCGCGTATTCATCCGTTCCTGCGTGTTGGCGCGGGCCGCTCCATGCGCCAGTTCGAGGATTGTCACAACCGACAGGCAGACATCCTCACCAGGCACCCGCAGAGCGATCTCCCACAGAGCTTGCCGTGCATTTCTGCCGCCGCGCTCGGCCGCGATCAGCACCTGGAGTCCAGAATCAGT
The DNA here is from genome assembly GCA_030037475.1 of Acidobacteriaceae bacterium. Classification (GTDB taxonomy): domain Bacteria; phylum Acidobacteriota; class Terriglobia; order Terriglobales; family Acidobacteriaceae; genus Palsa-343. The sequence continues at coordinate 7,599 of JASHRH010000021.1, read as the reverse complement.
CCCATGCCGGAGGATTCAGTGCTTCGCGGTGCGCTGTCACCGCCTCTGCGACGTCGCGGGCGAAGTCCTCATCAATGGTTGCGGTGGAGTCTTCCGGCAGCAGGGAAACGCATTCTTCGATGGAACGATGGGGCGGGGCAGGGGTGCGAAGCACGGCCACCGGCGCAGCGCCGGATTCGATGACGACCTCCGCACCGGCTCGCACGCGTGCCAGCAGGCTGGCGAAATCCCGCACGGCATCGGCTTCCGAGATGCGGATGGTTGCCATACGGACGATGATACCCGCTTTCCTTCTTCCAGGCAGCTAACGCTGTGCGATGGGCACGTAGCGCACAGGGTATTCCGGCCCGGTGTACTCAGCGCGCGGGCGGATGAGCCGGTTATCGTCGAGCTGCTCCATCACGTGCGCCGCCCAGCCGGCGATGCGGCTGACGGCGAAGATGGGCGTAAACAAGTCGAGATCGATGCCCAGCGTTGTATACGTGGATGCGGAATAGAAGTCGACGTTGGCATTGAGTTTCTTCTCATTCCTGACGAATTCCTCAATGCGACGGGACATCTCGTACCACTTCGTGTTTCCGGACTCGCGGCTGAGCTGTTCCGACATGCGGCGCAGGTGCGTAGCGCGCGGATCCTCGGTGCGGTAGACGCGATGGCCAAAGCCGAAGACTTTTTGCTTCTGGGCAAGCAGGCTGCGCACATAATCGACGGGATCGCCGCCGTCCCTGGCGATGGCGAAAAGCATCTTCATCACCGCTTCATTCGCGCCGCCATGGAGGGGGCCCTTGAGAGCGGCAATCGCTCCGGTGATGGCCGAATGCATGTCCGACATGGTGCCGGCAATGACGCGCGCCGCGAAGGTCGACGCATTGAATTCGTGATCCGCGTGGAGGATGAGCGCGATGTCGAAGGTGCGTGACGCCGCCTCGATGGGCTTCTCGCCGTGGAGCATCCAGAGGAAGTTGGCCGCGTGGGAGAGCGAAGGATCCGGCTCGACGATCTTTTTGCCCTTGCGGATGCGATCGAAAGCCGCCACCAGGATGGGGAACTGCGCCGTGAGCGCGAAGGACTTGCGGAGATTGGAATCGTGATCGACTGCATTTTCCGCGGGGTCATACATGCTGAGCGCGGAAACGGCCGTGCGCAAAGCCTCCATCGGCGTAGCGGTTTTCGGGAAGGCGCAGAAGAGATCAAAAATCTGGGCGGGAACGCGGCGGGAATCTACGAGTTTCTGGCTGAACTGGGCGAGCTCTGTGCGGCTGGGCAGGCGACCGTACCACAGGAGGTAAGTGGTCTCCTCGAACGTGGAGTTCTGCGCCAGCTCGTGAATATCGATGCCGCGGTAGGCGAGCACCCCCGCATAACCATCGATCCAGCAAATGCCGGAGTTTGCCGCTACTACGCCTTCCAGACCCTTGGTCACCGTCGCCGTTGCCATGTTGCTGCCGTCGTCCTCCACACCGGAGCCTGCTGTGGGCTCCGCTTATACCGGATGCCGCAATGCCGCCGCGCGATGCAAGAGAGGTGCCACGCGGTAAAGACCTGCTGTTGATAGCTTACGCGAAAAAGCGGCTGCGACCGGAACCGACACAACATTGGACGAAAATGCGGTTACGAAAGTGAGAGGCGCGGCTGCGACGCTACGGGATTGCGGGCAGGAAGCGCCCGGCGCGGAAGGCCGAGAGGTCCACATCCGGTTTGCCCCCCTGAATCCACCGACTCATCGCACGCCCGGTGCCCGGGCCGAGCAGGATGCCATTCCTGTAATGCCCGGTGGCTACCCAGCGGTGGGCCTCGGTCCTGTCCAGGATGGGCAGCCCGTCTTCCGAACCGGGACGCAAGCCGGTCCAGGTTTCCTCGATGTGAGCATTGCGCAGCGGCGGCCAGAGCTCGACTGCCCGGTGAAACAGCTCCTCAATGTACTCGTGGTGCACCTCTTTGTCGAAACCAGCGGGTTCTACGGTCGATCCGATGGTGTAGCGGTTGTTGCCGCGGGGAACGATATAAATCTTCGGTGTGCGCAGGATGCAGTGCATCTGTTGATCGCCCGGAAGAGTTGCGGTGAGCATATGGCCTTTGCGGGGCGCCACTGGAAGGGCATCCAGTTCCGGCGACCAGGCTCCGGCACAATTGAGGAACGCTCCTGCCGGAAAAACGCCGCTGGGCGTCTCCACTTCGACTCCACCACTGTCATGGCGAACTCCTCGCACCGGGGTGTGCTCGCGCAGCTCAATGCCGGCCGCGAGCGCCGCTGGCGGCAGCGCTTCCGCGAGATCCCAGGCGTCGAAGCTTTGCTCTTCGAGCAGGAAAAAATGCCAGTCCTCCAGGGCGACCTGCGGGGCCAGCTCGCGCACTTCTGTGTTGCCCAGCGCTCGCGCTCCGGGCGGCAAGTGCCCTGTGCCCTGGACAGTGCACGTCGTACGGATGGGAATCTTCGCGCCGGAGAGTTCTTCCACGCGCGCTAAAAACGCCGGATACAACTTCAGGCTGAGCTGGGCCAGATCCCGCAGTTCCGGCGGGTTTTCCGGATCGTTGCCGGCCAGCATGCCGGCGGCCGCTCGCGAGGCCTCCGACATGGCCTCATCCTTATCGAAGACGGTGACCTGCTGCCCCGCGGCTGCCAGTTCCAGAGCCGTCGCCAGCCCGATGATGCCGCCGCCGGCAATCGCGATGTCCGCAGAACCCATAGTTCCGATTCTAGGACCCGTTCGCGCTGCTGGCGCGCGTGGGTATCCAGGCGGGTAGACCCAGTAGTGCAATTTTGGGTGACCTTCGTGATCATTTTGGTTTCCGGACGGCGAAGAGATCAACGCTCCGGCTGCCCTGCAATGCTGACGGGGCCTCATCTATAGTAGGAGAGCACTTGCGCGGCCCTATGAACCACATCCCCAGGAGCAGAACGAATGGCGAATGCTGAGTCGGATGCGCTGGTTTTCTTCGGCGCTACCGGCGATCTTGCCTACAAGCAGATTTTTCCCGCCCTGCAGGGCTTGATCCGCGACGAGGGTTTCCACCTGCCGATCATCGGCGTGGCGAAGGCCGGATGGACGCTGGATCAGCTGAAGGCGCGAGCGAAAGACAGCCTGGAGCATCACGGCGGTGTTGATGCGGCAGCGTTCGAGAAGCTGCTCAGTCTGCTGCGCTACGTGGATGGCGACTACAACGACCCGAATACCTTCAGCCAGCTTCGCCAGCAACTGGCTGGAGCGCAGCGGCCGCTGCACTACCTGGCGATTCCGCCCAGCCTGTTTGCGACGGTGGCCGAGAATCTGGCGAAATCGGGCAGCGCGGCCAACGCGCGCGTGGTGGTGGAAAAGCCTTTCGGGCGCGACCTCCAATCGGCCCAGGAACTGAGCCGCACGCTGCACCAGTATTTCGCCGAGGAGGATATCTTCCGAATCGATCACTACCTGGGCAAGGAGCCGGTGCAGAACATCCTGTATACGCGCTTCGCGAATCCGGTTTTCGAGCCGATCTGGAACCGGGAACACATCCGGTGCATTCAGATCACGATGGCGGAGGACTTCGGCGTTCAGGATCGAGGCAAGTTCTACGACGAGGTGGGCACGCTGCTGGACGTGGTGCAGAACCACATGCTCCAGGTGCTGGCGAACCTGACCATGGACCCGCCGACGGGCGAAGATCACGACGCGGTGCGCGACCGCAAGGCGGAACTGATGCGGGCGGTTCGGCCGCTGACGCCGTATAACGTAGTGCGCGGACAGTATGAGGGGTATCGATCCGTCCCTGGCGTTGCACCCAACTCCAAAGTGGAGACGTTCATCGCGGTGCGGTTGCACATCGATAGCTGGCGCTGGGCGGGCGTGCCGATTTACATCCGCGCGGGGAAGATGCTGCCCGTTACCTGTACCGAGGCGATGGTGGAGTTCAAACGGCCGCCGCGCGAGACGTTTGGCGAACTGGTGCCGAACAACTCCGCGCACGTGCGAATGCGGCTGAGCCCGGATATCGCCATTGCTCTGGGCGTGCGGGTGAAGATTCCCGGCGAGCGCATGGCCGGCCGGGACGTGGAACTGGACCTGCACAGCCAGGCCGTCGAGGACATGCCTCCATACGAGCGGCTACTGGGCGATGCCTGCCGAGGGAACGCAGAGCTGTTCTCCCGCCAGGATCTGGTGGAAGCGCAGTGGCGGGTGGTCGAGCCAATCCTGGGTGGAGTGACCCCGGTCTACTCCTATCAGCCGGGAACGTGGGGACCGGAGGAGGCGAACCCGCTGATTGGCAACGACGGACCGTGGATTAATCCGGTAGTCAGGGCGTCCGCGGCTTAGCCGGTCCATACAATAGGTCACCATGACGGAGTTCGCCAGGTTCTTCGGTCTCTCCTTCACCGCACTGTTCCCGGTGGTCAACCCTATCGGGTCGGCGCTGGTCTTTCTGGGGATGGTGGGGGCGGCGGAGGGCAGCGTCTACAAGAGTCTCGCGCGCAGAATCGCGATCGCGACCGCGCTGTTTCTGCTCGTTCTGGATGTGGCAGGGGCGACGGTGCTGAAGGTCTTCGGCATTTCGCTGCCGGTGGTGCAACTGGCCGGAGGGCTCGTGCTGGCGGCGATGGGATGGAATCTGCTGAATCAGAAAGAAGCTTCGGGCACAAGCGAGCCTGCTCCGGTCGTGCCGGATTCCTCCAGTCTTCAGAGCAAGATCTTCTATCCGTTCACTTTTCCGCTGACCGCCGGGCCCGGCGTCCTGGTCGTGACGCTGACCCTGAGCGCGCATGCCTCGCGGGGAAGTCTTCTCCACATCGTTTTCGCGCAGGCGGGAGTGATTTCCGGGATGATCCTGATGTGCGTCGCGGTTTTCATTGCGTATGCCTGGGCGCCGCGAATCACGGCGAAGGTCTCGCCTTCCACGGCGCACGGGATTCTGCGCGTCATCGCGTTTGTCCTGCTGTGCATCGGCGTGCAGATTGCGTGGAATGGGCTCAGCAGCCTGCTGAATACACTGACGCTCGGTTCGTGATCAGCGACAGGACGGCGACTCCTCCGTCTGATTCTGCGCCGGGCTGCGTTTCCGTCTGTCCGGGCATCCAGGGTGGGCAGGAGCTCGAAATGCCGGAGACCGATGCGAAGCTGCCCATCCGAGAATTTCTCAGAAGACTCAGCCGGTCCTCAGCCAGCATTCTCGCGCTCGATTACGATGGCACGCTGGCGCCTTTCCATGTGGATCGGCTCGTGGCCGTGCCGTATCCCGGGGTCGCCGGCCTGATTCGTCGCATCGCGGCAACGGGTCAGACGCGGGTTGTTCTGGTGAGCGGCCGCCCGGCGGAAGAAGTTCGCGATCTGCTTGGCATTGCCCCGGTTCCGGAGATCTGGGGGCTGCACGGCAGGCAACGCCTGTACCCGAATGGACGCTCTGAACTACTGTCCATGAAGGATTCCGACCGGGAGACTCTCGAACAGGCGGCAGCGTGGATCGAAGCGCAGCATCTGGAGTCCGTGGCGGAGTTCAAACCGGGCAGCGTGGCGGTCCACTGGCGGGGACTGGCGCGGGAAGAGGCAGCTAAGCTCCGTACCCTGGTGCAGCCGGCATTTGCTTCACTGGCGGCGCGGAACGGCATGGCGGTGCTGGAGTTTGACGGAGGCCTGGAGCTGCGCTGCGCGGAGCCCCACAAAGGCACAGCAATGCTCGTACTTCGGAGCGAGCTGGCGCCAGATACGCCCTTCGCGTATCTGGGCGATGACACGACCGACGAGGACGCATTCCGGGCGCTGCGCGACACGGGCCCGCTGACCGTGCTGGTCCGGCCGGAATGGAGAGAGACGGCGGCCAGGGCATGGCTGCGGCCTCCGGACGAGTTGCTGGAATTTCTTGGCGGCTGGCTGGAGAGGATCGAAGAGCCTCGATGAAAACTGGCAATATGATCCTCGTGTCCAACCGGCTGCCCACCACGATCGAGCCAGGACCAGACGGTCCCATGCTGAAGCCCAGCTCCGGAGGGTTGGTTACGGCTCTGAAGCCGGTATTTAAGGCGCGCAAAGGCTACTGGATCGGTTGGCTGGGAGAGGGATACGGCGAGGAGATGGACGAGCTGCTGGCAGGCAGTGCGACCGACTCCGCATGCCAGCTGGTCACGGTCACGCTGACACCCGGTGAGCGCAGGGGCTTCTACACCGGTTTCTCCAACGAAATTGTCTGGCCGCTCTTCCACGACCTGCAGGAGCGATGCAATTTCGATCCCACGTATTGGAAAGCCTACGTCAGCGTCAATCGCAAATTCGCCGACGCTGCGGCCCGAGTAGCCGACCACGGCTCCATTGTCTGGGTCCATGACTATCACCTCATGCTGGTCGGCGAATTCCTGCGCGGCCATGGTGTCCGCTCGCGGATGGGCTTCTTCCTCCACATTCCTTTTCCGCCCGTCGATATCTTCGAGAAGCTGCCCTGGCGTACTCAGATCCTCCGTGCGCTCTTCCGCTTCGACGTGATCGGTTTCCAGACGCCCCGCGACGAGCGTAACTTCCTCGGCTGCGTCCGCCGGTTTCTGCCCGACGTTGATTTTCAGCGTAACGACGGCGAGGTTCGCGCCGTCTCCGATGGTCGTGAGACGCTGATCCGCAACTTTCCGATCGGCATCGACTTCGACGAGTTCAATACGCACGCCCAGCAGCCGGAAGTCGCCGCGCGCATCGCGGAGATTCGCGAAGATATGCGTGGCCGGCAAATCATCCTCGGTGTGGATCGCCTCGACTACACCAAGGGTCTGCCGGAGCGCCTGCGCGCCTTCCAGCATCTGTTCGCCACCTGCAAAAGCCTGCGCCGCCAGGTCTCTCTGGTGCAGATCGTGGTCCCCAGCCGCGAGAACATTCCCAAGTATCGCGAGCTCAAGCTGGAAACCGAGACCTTCATCAGCCAGATCAACGGGCAGTACGGCGATCCCGGCTGGATGCCGATTCACTACATCCATCGCTCCCTGGAACGGCCGGAGCTGATCGCGCTCTACAGCGCCGCCGACATCGCGCTGATCACGCCGATCAAGGATGGCATGAACCTCGTCGCCAAGGAATTCTGCGCCTCTCAGGTGGAGGAGCGCGGGGTCCTGATCCTCAGTGAGTTTGCCGGCTCAGCGGAGCAGCTGAACAACGGCGCGATTCTGGTGAATCCGTACGATATTGGAGCGGTTGCGGATGCGCTGCACGCGGCATACCGCATGGATCAGGGCGAACGCACCCAGCGCATGCGCAAGCTGCGCCGCCGCGTGCGCAACGCCGACGTCTTCCGCTGGTGCGACGAGTTTTGCTCGTACCTGGAAAACGGATACGGAAGAGCTGCGAGAGCCGCGTAGAACAGGAACAGTGCGCGACAACCTAAGCGCATGAGGAGATGCTGAAGGAGGAATGGTCACGCATCCCCCTGGTTGAAGCCAGGGTCGGCCTTAGTCGCAGGATGACGTGCTGCTGGCCGTGCATCCGGAAGCAGTCTGCATGATCTTCGACGTCGACAGGTTATCCGCAATGCTCTGGAAGATGTCCGGAATGCTGGTGATGCCGTTGCTGGAAGTGCAGCTCTGATCGGCGCCGCCCGTCGCGTTGTCCAGATAATCGGAGTAGAAATCCAGCTGTGCGTTGGGATACAGCGTGG
>JASHRH010000020.1 GCA_030037475.1 Acidobacteriaceae bacterium | reverse complement strand
CGGAGTTCCTCGTTCTGCATCCCGGCTCATGGAAAGGACTCACGCGCGAGTCGGGACTCGCGTTGGCTGCGGAATCGATCGCTCGCGCGATCGATGGCATCGCCCTCGATGATTGCGACTTCCGTGTCCTCATCGAGAACACCGCGGGCGCGGAATTTTCTCTGGGCGGCAGCTTCGAGCAGGTAGCGGAACTGATTGGACGTCTGCGCGGCATCGTCCCGGCAGGGGCGTGCTTCGACACCTGCCATTGCCACGTGGCGGGATACGACCTGGTCAGCGCCGCGGGCTACGAAAAAGCCGTCGCGCTTATTCGCAACACCGTCGGCCTCGACACCGTGCGCGTCTGGCACATGAACGACGCCAGAGCCCCGCGCGGCTCGCGTCTGGACCGGCACGAACACATCGGCCAGGGAACAATGGGCCTCGAACCCTTCCGCCGCCTGCTGCACGACGCGCGCTTTGCGCACTGTGCCTTCATCGCGGAGACGCCGGTCGATGAGCCCGGCGACGATCGGCGTAACGTGAAGACGATGCTGCTCCTGGCGGCAAGCTCGTCATCCGGAGCTACATCGGGCACAGCGTGGCAAGAAGTTTGATCCAAATTCTCAAATCAGGTTTGAGGCGATTGCGGCGTCGAACTCTGCGCCGCAGCTGATCCCTGGGTGTTCGCCAGGCCGCTCGCTGGCGCGTTTGACGGGCCGGATGATGGGCCGCTGGTCCCGCTTTGCGGTTGTGGCGAAGCGCCGGTTGCCGGCGCGCTGGGCTTCGGCGTGCTGGGATTCTCCGGAGCCTTCTGCTTCGGCGAACCCACATTCTGCTCTGGCGCACCCGGTGCCGGCGCATTTTGGCTGGGAACATACGCGGGTCGTTGCGGAGCTGGCGGCTGTCCCGGAGGCACAGGCAGTTCCTGCGCGGCCAGCGTGATCTGGTTCACGACCGAGGGATCGTCGCGCAGCTTTACATACAGTTGCCCGTCCTGCGGATGCGGCACGGGCAGCACGTACCCCGGGAACCCATCGGGCACCTGGACCGCGCCGGTGAACTGCGGATTCGTGGCAATGGCATCCACCAGGAACAAATTCGATCCGCTCAGCCGGCACTGCTGGTTCACCGCCGCAGGGCATTTCAGATCATGCAGCGCGGGCAAACGCACCAGCGTCGCCAGCGGTTGCCAGTCGCCCTGCGCGCCGTTCTCGACCACGCGGAATTTCAGCGGTCCGAAGGCCGAATCGCCGAAAGCTTTCGCCGGATCCAGTGTCGCCAGCGCCACCTGCGAATTCTCCAGCGTCATGCCTCCGTTCGCCAGGCTCAGCGTGGTTGTGAATCCCTCATCCTGCGTTGCCACCTCGATCTGCTCGTCGCGGCTGAAGTGTGCCGGCGACTGCGTCCGCACCGAGAAAGTCAGCAGTGCGTTCTGGGGCAGTTCGTCCTGCCCGGCCAGCTCGATATTGCTGCTGTCGGCTGCCGAATCCTGCACGCTTTTGCCGATCAGCTCCACGCCTGGCCGGGGAGCGCCCACGGCCGCGTCCACGGTCAGCTCGCGACCGTCCTCAAGCTCAACCGTCGCCATGCCGGTCTCGCCCTGTTCCAGCTTCGCCATGGCGGTTGGATTCTTCGCCACCATTGGCAGTTCACCGCTGCTCATCGCGGAGTCGGATGTGCCCGGAATAAAGGTCACGCCGTCCAGCGTCAGGCTTGCGACCTCATCCAGCCGGCTGCCTTTCAGCACGCCCTGCGTGTCGCCGGCATGCAGCGTAAAGCTGTCCAAATGGCCGGCCTCCGCAAAGGCGCGCAGCGGCAGCGTCTGCGCGGTCACCGAGCCGTACTGCTTCACCTCCAGCAGCATTGGACCGGGCCTGGCCTTCTGGAGCGGCAGGCTCACCTCGAGTTCATCCGGCCCGGCGATCTTCCACGCCGCTTTGATCTCTTCCCCCGCTGAATCCTTCAGCAGAATCGTGTCCACGCAGCTCGCGTCGTCCGCCGAAAGCCGGATCGTGTCGACCTTGCCTGCGATCAGCGATTCGCGATCGGCCGGAGCCAGTTCCCAGTGCTGTGTGTGCGTGTTCTGGAGGCGAAACGCCGGACCGTCAAACTTCGAAAAACCCCAGTAGCCTTCGAGAGAGGCATCGATCGTCGGCCCGAAGTCGCTGGCGCCCACATCCCTCGCTTCCAGCACCAGCCCACCGCGCTGCGCGTCCGGTCTCAGGGGTACATCCACGTATTTCCCGGTCTTCGTCTTCAGCCGCAGATTCAACTCGTGCGCGTAGCCCGTGGAAAACACCAGCGGTGCGCCGTCCACTGCCAGCACCAGCGAATGCTTCTCCGCACAGTAGTTCTGCTGCGCATCCACCGGATGCAGCGGCGGAGGCTGCGGAGCCCCGACTGCGGGCAGCGCTGTCACCAGCACGGACCTGGGATTGTGAAATGATGGCGGCGTGTTCAGCATCAGCGCCAGTTGATCGTCCTGCTGCACTGCCAGCGCGGGAATGTACTGGTACTGCGCGGTCCGAAAGCCGTCGAGGATACGCGCGATGTCCATCACCGAGCCAACGTAGGGGCTATAGAAGCCGTAGTCCGCCTGCGGCGTCGCGCTGAGCTGCATGGCCAGATCGCTCTCCGGGCCGGAGGTAATCGCCTCCACGATCGATTCGCTGTGGCCGTCGCTCAGAATCAGCGCGTCCTGGCCCTGCGTCAGACATGCGGCCTGCAGTTCCGGGATCTTCTGGAGGCAATCGGGATTGATCTTCATGCCCAGGCTGCGCGCCAGCAGCGGCGTCGCCGTCGCAAGCTTCGTTGGGTCGCTTTCGTCCAGGGAGCGGATCGCTCCCAGGTACGCATCCAGCCGGGTACGGTCGAGCATCGCCTGGTTCAGATCCTGCGAAGCGCGGACGAATGCCCCCGGCTGTCCCCGCACCGCGTTCACCAGAGTGCGGTAATCGCCGCTGGTCTCCGGCGCAAGAAAGATCACCACCTGTTGCGCGCCCTCCGGCACGATTACCGTCATCCCTTTTTCGTCGATGCGCCGGTCCCACGTCTGCTGGCGGAAAAACCACTTCGCCGGCGGCGGATTGGTCGATCCTCGCAGAAACGCGGCAACCATCAGGTAGCGGGCCGACTGCGCCTCGGGCAGGTCAGCGCGGATCCAGACGCGGTCCCCTGCCTGCAGGTTCGGCACCTCGGAAATCGGCAGGGTTTTCCCGCCGCGCGTTACTTTCACTTCCAGGGTAGGTCCGGTCAAATCGAATGGAGAATTGCCGGCCCATGCCGCGAAAAGCGCGGACAGGCATACCGCCCACACCAAGGAAGAGCGAAGAAGTCGGATTGCCATACTAGTCACTATATCCAGGGTGCGTCGAACGCCGCAGCGGCGGAAATCTTCTCATCTCGTTGACCTGGCTTTCTCCAAAAGGTCGTGGCGAATTGGCCTCAGGCAGGCATCCGGCAATCTTTTCCGCCTTCGCGAAATTTCTACCAATACAAGTGACGAAAATTTGCGCAGCTTTCCGATAAATCCTTTTAGTTGAATAATTTAGCTGTTCACAAGGGCAACCACGCCGCAGCCAGCCGCCTCTCGGTAATGTTCCGGGCCCGCAGACAAAAACCAAATTTTCAGGAGACCACCCCCATGCATTTCCCCAGATCTCTTGCGGCTGCCTGTTGCGCCGCTGCTTTCGCGTCCTTTTCCATGGCTCCAGCCAGCGCGCAGACCGTCTGGACCAACACCGCCACCCAGGGCGTTTCCGTTTCGGAACTCGTGTCCGCCGCCGATTACGGCCCGTTGCCGTCGAGCCAGGCCATCACCGTGCGCGTCGTGCTCAAGCTGCAGAACCAGACGGCGCTGAATACCTATATCGAAAACATCAACGATCCCAACAACACGCTCTACGGCCAGAGCCTCACGCCGGCCCAGTTCGCCGCAACGTACGCGCCGAGTTCCGCGCAGGTGCAGCAGGTCGTCAGTTATCTCGAGGGCGCCGGGTTCACCAGTGTCACCGCGGAGCCGAACAACCTGATGGTGAGCGGCGACGGTACCGTCGCCCAGGCAGAAGCCGCCTTCAACACGCCCATCGAGCAGTTCGCTGAATTCGGCAACATCGTTTACGGCAACACGGCCACGGCGCAGGTCCCGGTCTCGCTGAGCGGCACGGTCGCCGCGGTGCTCGGGCTGAACAACATCGGGCAGATGAAGTCGACGCTGGTTACCCGCTCGCAGGTCAGTGTGCCACAGTACGCCGTCAGCTACACGCCGCAGCAGTTGCAGGCCGCCTACAGCGCCAACGGGACGCCGACGGGAAGCAAAGCCACCATCGCCATCATGGCGGAAGGCGACGTCTCCGGCGTGATCACCGATCTGCGCGCCGAAGAGAAAGCCAACGGTCTGCCGCAGGTGCCTGTCACCGTCGTGCCCGTTGGCGTCGCCAGCCCGGACACTTCCGGCTGGGATGAGTGGGATCTGGATACGCAGTATTCGACCGGCATGGCCGAGACGGTCCGTCGGCTCTATATCTACGACACCACCTCGCTGACTGACTCCGATCTCGCTCTCGAAATCAGCCGCTGGGCCACCGACGACAAAGCCAAAGGCGGCAGCGCCTCGCTGGGCGAGTGCGAAGCCTTCCCCTACCTCGACGGCTCCATGCTGGCCGATGATGAGTCCTTCGCTGAAGGCGCAGCGCAGGGGCAGAGCTTCTTCGCTTCTACCGGCGACACGGGATCGTTCTGCCCGGTCGAGGTGGGCACGAATGGCGTTCCGGCGGGCGCGCCGATGGTGAACTATCCTGCGGCTTCGCAGTACGTGATGGCGGTGGGCGGCACGACGCTGCTGACCAGTTCCGACGGCACGTACGATACGGAAACCGCGTGGTATGCCGGCGGCGGCGGCATCAGCCAGTTCGAGTACTCGCCGTACTGGCAGACTGCGGCGGCAGTTCCCAGTTCCGAGCTGGGCGACAAAGGCATTCCCGACATCGCCATGGATGCCGACCCCTACTCAGGCGCGAACATCTACTACGACGGCTCGTGGGAAGGCGTCGGAGGCACCAGCTTGTCGTCACCGCTGGCGCTGGGAGTCTGGGCGCGGCTCATCTCGGCCAATCCGAAACTCGGCTTTGCGCCGGTCCGCTACTACGGGCTATATGACGGAACGACAACGCCCGGTTCGTATCCCAACGGCGGCTTCCACGACATCATTGTGGGCGCCAACGGCTTCTACACGGCGCTGCCTGGCTGGGACTACACAACTGGCCTGGGCAGCCTGTGGGTAAGCGAACTGGCAGCCGATCTGCAGAAATAACGGCTCAGTCTGCGCCGGGCCTCGAACCTGGGGCCCAGCCGCTTCCCTTGCGCGGCAGGATGATCCTGTACTCCCCGCTCACGTGCATCAGGCTCATCAGGTACAGCATGCCGTCGTAATACCGGCTGAATCCTGACGGAATCGGCTCGTTCCACAGCGCCTCAGTAAACAGCCGCGCCCGCGTTCGATTTGTCGCCGCGAGGCTGGCTACGGCGTTTGTGCCTGTCAGTCCGCCCGGATGGCCCTCCGGCGTCACGCCCGGCCGTTTCGGCACCGGGATCGGCTGGCCGTCCAGTGTGTACATCGGGCCGTAGGTGGCGATACCCTGAGCTGCGAAGAACTTCTGGATGCGGTCGCTCAGCACCTGCTCCGACGGCGCCTTCCGCCACCACGACCAGTCCACCGACCAGTTCCGCTGCACGCGCCATGCGTCGTAGCCGAAATGGGAGGTTTGATTACCGAACCAGCTCTTCGCCGGCGTCCCGTCGAAATTCGCATAGTCCGGCGCGAGGCCTGTCACCGGGTTCGTCGTCTCGACGAAAAACTCCCGACTCTCGGTCGCGGCGCACTCCCAATAGGCGCGATCCACGGGCGGACCCCAGCGCGCGAACAGTTCATAGAACGCCGGCAGATGGTACGAAGGGTCCGTGAACGGGTGCGGCATGATCCCCGGCACGAACAGCACCAGCGGGGGATCGGGATTCATCTCCGGCCCCACACTGTATGGACCGCGCGGCCCGATAGCGGTAATTACCTGCCGATGCACCATGGCAGTCAGCAGCTTTTCCGCCTCGGCGTGGTAGTTGTAGATCCCATGGCCGCCTGGCCACCGATTCCCCGCAAACAGCAGCGCCATCGCGAAGAATTCCTCGCCATCAGGCGCGGGCGTCTGGGAGTTTGGCGTTCCGTCCGGCTTGCACGACCACTTGAAGAACTCGTACCCCGGCGCCTTCGGGTCGGAGACGTACATGTACGTCATCGCCCAGTTCCATAACGCGTCGAAATCCGCCTTCTTGTTGAGCTGGACCGTGACCATCATCCCGTACGACATGCCTTCGGTTCGCACGTCGTGGTGCGCCCAGTCGGTCAGATACGCCAGCGGGCCGTTGGCGTTCCGCCCGGCGGGGAAAAACACCGCCTGTGTCTGCGGGTCGCCATGAAAGAGCTGCTGGTACGCGGCCTCGATCTTCGCCCGGATTGCCGCTTCTGAGTGCCCATCCTCCAGGAACAGGTTCGGATAGCGCCTCGTCACGTACGCGCCCGATCCGTTGTCAAGGATGGGCGGAGGAGCCTGTGCCGACGCGCGATTTTGCGCGAGGGACCCGCTCGCTCCGGCAGCCAGTCCGGCCAGCAGAAGGGTTGAAATTGCAACCCTGGTCATTCCGATCTTCACAAGACTCCCCTCCGCGAGGTCCACATCGATGCACCCAACCAGAGTAGCTGCTCGTCGCCAGGACGAACAGCCTCCCCTTGCCTCGCCACGCGGGCCAGCGCAGACTGAGGTTCGATGCGCTCTCTTCTGCTGTTCGCTCTCGCCCTGCTTCCGACCGCTTCCGCCCAAAACGTCTACGTCCGCGTCTCGCCGTCCGTCACCACGGGCATTCACGGCACCAACGCCTTCCCCACCATTCAGAACGCTCTCGACCACCATCCCTGGCCCGGGCCTGGCGGGCGCGTCATCATCGAGATCGCCCCGGGCGTCTATCGCGAGCGCCTGAATATCACGCAAAACCACCCCAACATCACGCTGCTGGGCATGGGCAAGTCGCCCAGCGATGTCGTCATCACCAACAGCATGAACGCGAAGCAGGCGGGCGGGACTTTCTTCACGGAAACTGTTGAAGTCAATGGAAACGGCTTCGAGGCCGATAACGTGACCTTCGAGAACTCCGCAGGCAACACTGGCCAGGCGGTCGCCGTGGTCGTCCGCGCCGACCGCGTCGTCTTCAAACATTGCCGTTTCCTCGGCTACCAGGACACGCTCTTTGCCGATTATGGCCGCCAGTATTACGTCGACTCCTTCATCGAGGGCGCGGTCGACTTCCTCTTTGGCAACGCCGCCGCTGTGTTCGACCATGACACCCTTCACGTCAACGGCCCCGGTGCGCTCACTGCCCAGTCACGCACCTCGGCGGCGCAGGCGACCGGCTATGTCATCCTCAACAGCCGCGTGACGAGCGCCATTCCGGCCGACAAGCGCCAGCAGATCTGGCTCGGAAGGCCGTGGCGCCCATTTTCCCGTGTTGTTTTCCTCCATACCTGGCTGCCGGCCGACGTGGTTCCGGCCGGGTGGAATAACTGGAGCGATCCCCGCAATGAGAAAACCGCCTGGTACGCCGAGTACGACGAGGTCGGCCCCGGCGCTCGGCCTGCCGAGCGCGTTTCCTGGTCGCGCCAGATCACGGCAGCCCAAGCCAGGGCCTTCGAGCCGCGTATTTTCCTCGCCGGCTCCGACGGATGGGA
>JASHRH010000241.1 GCA_030037475.1 Acidobacteriaceae bacterium | reverse complement strand
GCTCTGTCCGGCAATTCCCTGCTGCGCCGCTTCGTGGAGCGTTCCACGCCTGGCCGGCGCATGTCCGCCAGATTTGTCGCCGGCTTCCGCATCGAAGATGCGATGACCGCAGCCATCGCGCTGCACCAGCAGGGGTTCTCCGTCACCCTCGACCATCTCGGCGAAAATGTTTCCAGCCCCGGCCAGGCGGGCCAGGCCGCTCAGATTTACCACTGGCTCCTGGATGCCATCGCCCCCTCTGGACTGAATGCCAATGTCAGTCTGAAGCTCACCCAGATGGGCATGGACCTGGATCTTGGTCTCGCCCTTAAAAACGTCGCCGGACTCGTCTGGCATGCAACGGAGGCGAACAGCTTTGTCCGTGTCGATATGGAGGGCACCGCATACACACAGGCGACCATCGACCTGGTCCGCCGGCTCCATGTCGCCCCCCAAAACAGCGGCCATGTGGGAATCGTCATTCAGGCCTACCTCCGCCGCAGCGCCGGCGACATAGCCGCGCTGCTCGCGGATGGCATCCGCATCCGGCTGTGTAAAGGCGCCTACAAAGAGTCGCCCGGCCTCGCCTTCCCCGATAAAAAGGAAGTGGATGCGAATTTCGTCTCACTGATGAAAACCCTGCTGAAGAGCGGCATATTTCACGGCATAGCGACCCACGATCCGGCCATGATCGCCGCCACAAAGGAGTTTGCCCGCATCGAGCGCATCGACCGCTCGGCCTTCGAGTTCCAGATGCTCTATGGTATCCGCCGCGATCTACAGCGGTCGCTGGTGCAGGAGGGGTACGGCGTGCGTGTCTACGTTCCCTTCGGCGATGAATGGTATCCCTATTTCATGCGGAGGCTGGCCGAGCGGCCCGCTAACGTCCTCTTCCTGGCCCGTAACCTCCTGCACCGCTGAGACAGCCGCTGCCGCTTCTCAGCGCCCGCCGCCCGCGTAGGGCTCAATCGACAGCAGACTGCCCAGCACATGCCGCTCCTGGGGCGTAAAGGTGTGCGTGAATCGCGCCGAGTTCAGGATTTCCTGCCGCTGCTCCGCAGAGAGCTGGCGCAGGACATTGAAGGCCCGCCGCATTTCCACCTGCCTCCCGGCTGGCATCTGGTGGAACGCCTGGGCTGCAGCACGCACGTCCTGTTTGCCCTCCGGAGAAAGCCGCTCGAAGGCCTCCTGTCGTTCCGCCATGCGCTCGCGCACGGCGGGAGGGCGAGAATCCAGATTGTGCAGCTGGTTGAGCACGCGCCGCTGCTGATCCGGCGTCAGGTGATTGAATCCTGGCTCCCGGCGCAGCAGGTTCTCCTGCTGTTTGGGCGTCAGATTCTGGTGTTGCGCCAGCCACTGCGGCAGATGCTGCTGGCCGGGGCGCATCGCGGCAGGCCTGCCCGCTCCCGAACTGATCCCCGGCCCAGCACCCGGCCGTATGCCACCGCGGGAAGCGGGCCGATTCTGCCGAAACGCAGGTCGCGCTGGGGCTACTGGCGCTGCCGGTCGCACGGCCTGCCCGCGTTGCCATCCGCCGCCAAAACCTGCACGCAACCCCCACGCCGGAGCCGCCAGGATCAGCAACACCAGGACCAGCGCGGGCATAAGTCCGCCGCGGAGCCGCCAGCCGCAGCTCCCCGTCCTGATCCTGATCCGGGAATTCATCGTTCTCTCCCCGAGGGCAAAGCTGCTGCCGGGCCAGCCATGCTGCTCATGCCAGCCTTCGCTCGTCCCACATAGTCCAGGCTCACTACAGACTACAGACTGTTGTTGCCTGCCGGACTGCTGTTGCTGCCTGCGTTCTGATCCATCGTGTTCAGTTCCTGGAAGACCTGCGAATTCTCATCCAGCGATTGCAGGTCCCGGATCACCGGCGAAGCCGCCTGGGTCGGCGTGGCCACCGGCTGCGGCGCCGTAAACCCTTCGTAGATCCCGCCGCCCACAGCGATCGTCAGCGCCAGCGCTGCCGCCGCCAGCGGCCGCAGACTTACCCTCTCGCCGAACTGCATCCGCGCCCTCAGCCGTTCCAGCCATCCCGCCGGCGCTGCCGCCCGCTCTTCGCGCAAACGCGCCTGTAGCCGCCCGTCGAACCAGGGAGAAACCTCCGGCGCCCTCCACTCATCCAGCGCAGCCATCGTCGCCTGCAGCTCCCTGAGCTCCCGCGCGCATTCCGGACAAGCCTTCAGGTGCTCCCGCGCCTCTTTCCCCACCGACTCCGGCGACAGCAACATCTCCGGCAAACTCGCTCTTACGTTCTGGCAGATCATACCAGGTACCTCAATGTTTCCAGCCGCGCCCCGCGGCTCAAATCTGGTTCGCCTCGACAAAATCTTTCAGCCTCTCGCGCAGCGTCTGATATGCCCGAAACAGCAGCGACTTCGTCGCCGACTCGCTCAGGTGCAGCACCGCGCCAATCTCCCTGTAGTCCAGCCCCTGATACTTGTGCATCAGCACGGCGGCTCTTTGCCGCTCCGGCAGCGCCATCACGTGCTTCCGGATCGCCCGCATCCGCTCGTCCTTCACCAGCTCCTCTTCCGCGCCGGGCCGGCTGTCCGCCACATCCGGCGTGATGCCCGTCTCCGGGTCCGGCTGGTCCAGATATACCGTCTGCGCCGCGCGCTCGTGCCGCGTGTCCCGCGCGTGATTCACGCCCAGATTGGTCGCGATCCGGTACAGCCATGTCGAAAACCGCGCCTCCGCCCGGTACGTCTGCCGAGACCGGTACACGCGCAGGAAAACCTCCTGCGCCAGCTCCTCGGCCACCGCCTGGTTGTGCACCATGCGGTACATGAAGCTGACCATCGGTTTCCGGTACTTCTCGATCAGGAACTCGAAGCCCGAGTCGTCGCCCTGCCGCACGCGGAGCATGATCTCCGCGTCGTTCATCGCCCGCCAGTCCAGATTCGCCTGCGGAACGGCGCTGCGCGTCCCCCTGCCGGCTTCCAGGAACCCCTGGTCCAGAGCCACGGTTGCCATATCCCTGTTAACCCCATCCGGGTCCCCGGGTTGCGCCGATCTTTCCCCCTGATCCTCGTTTGGCGGCTCTTCGCCCGGATCCCTCGGCGGGATAGCCGAATTGAACTCGTCCCCATCTCCCGGACCCGGCTCGTCCTCAGGTTCACGGAAATGCAGCAGATCGCGCAGGGCCATACGTGCCTGCCCAATTTTACGCCGCGCCTACCCGGTCTTCAGACTGTAGAGCGAGCCTTGTTTTGACGGGGCACGACTTCGAGCGATGCCTGAGCGAGCAGAGCGAGTCGTATGGATGCCGCAATGGTGCCAAAATCAATCGGGCGTCAGCCCCAGTGCTTTGTATCAGGGCACGGCTTCAGCCGTGCCGTACCGCCTGCTGCGTCAACCTGGGCTTCAGCCCCTGAGGAATACCTCTCTCGCGGCTCAGCGACCCTGCTGACGTCCCCCTCCGCCGGATGGTACTCTGACACTGGTTCGACCCTTCCGAGCCGGGCGCATAACTCAGCGGTAGAGTGCCACCTTCACACGGTGGAAGTCGTAGGTTCGAATCCTGCTGCGCCCACCAGCCAAATTCCCTGTGCCTTGAGGCGGACGTCCCGGCCCTCTCAAATTTGTTAGCCTGTCCTCCACAGCTTCGGAAGTGCCTCTGCCCACCGCAGGGGTTCACTTCGCATCCACATTCGGGGAGGATTTGGCTGATGCGCACATTCGCTCTCGTCACGGGCCTGGGAGTTGGGCTGCTCGCCGCCGGCTGCAGCAGGACGGCGCCCAGCAACGTGGACACGGCGCCCTTTGTCACCGCGCTCAACACGTACTATCAGAGCCATCCTTCCTGCGCCTTCTCGCAACCCATCACCTTCCCCATCGACGCGAGCGCCGATGCCGGCCTTGACCCCTCGGAGGTCAAACAGCTTGACGCTCTCGCCGCCGCCGGCCTGGTTGCGAAGCAGAGCCATCAGGTCTGGAGCGCCCCCCAGGGTCCCACCCAGATCCGCGTCCATGAAACTGTCAGCAATTACGAGTTAACGGCGCAGGGCAAAACCGCCTGGACGGCGGATCCCGGCGGGGGCGGAAACTTCTGTTACGCCACGCCTCACGTTGTCTCTGTCGACCATGCCTCGCCGGAGCCGAACGATCAGCGCTACGGCGTCAGCTACCATTTCTCCGCCGGCAGCCTGGCAACCTGGGCAAACAACGCCAGGGTGAAGGCGGCCTTCCCGAACATCGCTGCCGACGCCGCGGGCAAGCCGCTGACCGGGCTGGCCACGCTCACGAAAACAGCGAATGGCTGGACGGCCAATGGCATCCAGTCCATCACCGCGGCGCCGATGGAGTAAGGGTCGCGCGGGTATCCGCGATTATTGCGCAGGCTGAGCGGACGGCGTCTGCGGGCTCGGCGGACGCGGCTGCGCGGGCTTCTTCGCCGCTTCCTTCTTGCCGGGCGCCAGGATGGCATGCAGTGTGTTGCCTTCCATGCGCGGCATGAATTCGACCACCCCGGTGTCGCCGATGTCCTGAATCAGCCGGTTGATGATCGCGTAGCCGAGCTCGCGGTGGGCCATCTGGCGGCCCTTGAACCGCAGCGACGCCTTCACCTTGTCGCCGTCCTGCAGAAAGCGGAGTGCCTGGTTCCTGCGCGTTACGTAGTCGTGGTCGTCGATGGTGACGGAAAATTTGACTTCCTTCACCGTGATGATCTTCTGGCGCTTGCGCGCGGCGCGCTCGCTCTTTTCCTTCTCGTAAAGGAACTTGCCGTAATCCTGAATGCGACAAACGGGTGGAACGGCGGTGGGTGAGACTTCGACCAGATCCAGGCCGCGCTCGCGCGCGATTTTCAGGGCCTCGAAGGGAGGCAGGATTCCGAGCTGCTCGCCTTTTTCGTCGATCACGCGGACCTCGCGGGCGCGGATCCGGTCGTTGATGCGAATGAACTGTTTCGCGGAACGCTTGTCGATGGGCTTTTCTCCTCGGGCGTGGCTGGGCCACGCGGCAATTCAGTATAGCAATGCTGCCTGGGTTGGATGCGCTCCGGGGTGAGCGGGTCGCGAGCAGGAAACATCCTCGGTAACGCGCTCCGCGTCGCGGACGGCGCCGCTTAACCCGTCGGCGGTCAGGCCCGTCACGAGTACCGAGACCATGCGATTCGCCGGCAACTCTCCGCGCAGTTCGAGCTTGAGGAAGTTGTCCGTCATCGCCAGCGTAGCTCCGCCGGGCAGCGGCTCAATCGTCACCGCCGAGAGCTCGCGGTCGACGAAGCCGGCGCGAAAAGTGCGGGATTTCTCCACGATCAGCGTGCGCAGCGCATCCATGCGCTCGCGGACAGTCCGGGCAGGCACGGGATCCTGCTTGTGAAGCTCCCAGGCCGGCGTGGACGGGCGCGCCGAGAACGGGAAAAGATGCAGGTACGTGAACGGCTGCGCGGCGATGAAGTCGTAGCTCTCCTCGAAGAGCGCGTCGGTTTCGCCGGGAAAGCCGATCATCACGTCGGCGCCGATGGCCGCGTCGGGCATCAGGGCGCGGATCTTCGCCAGCCGCTCGGCATAATGCCAGGGGCGGTAACGCCGGTGCATACGCCGAAGAATCGCGTCCGAGCCGGACTGAAGCGGCAGGTGCGCGTGGCGCGCCAAACGCGGGAACTCGCCGCCGGCGAACTCTCTGTACAGCAACAGGAGATCGTCCGACCAGTCCATAGGCTCGATCGAGCTGAGCCGCAGCCTCTGGAGCGAGGTGCGGCGCAGGATGGCGTCGACGAGCTCCTCGAAACGGTGAGCAGGCTGGAGGTCGCGGCCCCAGCGGCCGAGATTGATGCCCGAAAGGACGAGCTCCTGACCGCCCTGCTCAGCAAAGCGGCGGACGTTGTCGAGGCAGGTCTCCAGCAGCAGCGACCGGCTATGGCCGCGCGTCGTGGGAATGATGCAGAAGGAGCAGCGATTGCCGCAGCCGTCCTGGACCTTGAGGTTGGGCCGGGTCTGGCACGCATCGGCCGCGAAAGGCAGAGAAGCCAGTTCGGCGTGAGCGAATCGGTCGTCGACCAGAACTGAGAGCGGAACGAGATTCGTGCCGGTATCGGAGCGTGGCTGAGCAGCGAAGTCAAGGGCCAAATCGGCGACCAGCGATTTGTGGCTGTTGCCGACGACAGCGTCCACCTCGGGCAGCGCCGCTAATTCCTGTGGCGCGCGCTGGGCGTAGCAACCAG
Source organism: Acidobacteriaceae bacterium (assembly GCA_030037475.1). Taxonomy (GTDB): domain Bacteria; phylum Acidobacteriota; class Terriglobia; order Terriglobales; family Acidobacteriaceae; genus Palsa-343. Next base: position 3,771 of record JASHRH010000241.1, on the reverse strand, counting down.
TGACCAGGACGCGAGCATTGGGATTCTCACGGCGTACTCGACGCAGGTACGCCCGTGCCTGGCGGTCGGCTTCCGCCGTCACGCTGCATGTGTTTACAATCACGACATGGGCCGCGGCGGAATGCGGGGCAGGGTCCATGCCGCGCCGGCGCAGGTCGGACGCAATGGCTTCGCCATCCGAGCGGCTGGCCCGGCATCCAAAGTTTTCGACGTGATATTCTGCCACGTTGCCTAGTGTATCAACGGGAGGGAGAAGCCTTCCCCGCCTGTAGCCATTCCGGCCCCACGAACTTCGAGGAGTTGCTTATGAAACGCCGCATCCTGCTGGTTGACGACGACGTTGCGATTCTGCTCACGCTGAAGGCGGTTCTGGAGATCAGCAACTTCGAAGTGGAAACCGCGGCCTCGGCGCGCGAGGCCAGGGCGCGCCTGCGCAACAACGAATATCACATGGTCATCACCGACCTGCGCATGGAAAGCGATACGGCTGGGCAGGAAGTGGCCGCAGCGGCCAGAAAAGCGCCCAATCGTCCGGCGGTCGCGATTCTGACCGCCTATCCCCCGCAGAACGAAGAGTGGGTCAACGACGGCGCGGATAAGCTGCTGGTCAAGCCGATGAACACCCAGGACCTGTTGCGTCAGATTGAGGCGCTGCTGGTCTCGCACGAAGATCAGAAGCGGCGCGCCGGCGAGAAGAAGCTGGAGTCGCTCTCCGTACCCCCGGCGCGCAAGCCCCGCAAACTGGCAGTCAGCCGCGCCCGCTGAGAACGGCGAGCGGAGGGAAATCGGGAACAGGATGTGCGCTGGGGCTAGCTCGCCTGGCCCAGCACCGTGCGCTTCTGCTGGAAACAACTGCGGCAGAGCACCGGGCGGCCCTGCGTGGGCTTGAAGGGGACCGTAGTCTCCGTGCCGCACTCCGAGCAGACCGTGCGGGTTTCGGGGCGGACTGAACCCGAGCCGGAAGCCCGTTTGGCCTTGCACTGCTTGCACCGCTTGGGATCGTTCTTGAACTGCTTGTCGAAGAAGAAAAGCTGCTCTCCGGCAGTGAACACGAAGTCGTTCCCGCAGTCCACGCACTTCAGAATCTTGTCGACAAACTCCATTTTCCGTTTCCCTCGCCTTCGCCTGAAGCGCCGGAGATCCGGAGCGTTCAGCGTGTCCAGCCAGGATCGAGCCCGCGATGGAATCCGCAATGGCTTGCCGGCCGCGACACGCCGGAGGATGCCCCGGCCATGGCACTTCCGATATGGATAGGGGCCCACGCGCATCACGGCGAAAACCGGAATCCGAAAAAGATGCTTCCGCTTTCTCGGTAACGCGCAGCCGCGGCTGAAATGCGGCGAAGCACAACAGACACCGGCGCAGGGCCGGAACGCCGTTCAGCAGAACGGCCGAAAACCTGAGAGTGACAGCCGGTCTGCACGTCGGCGCGCGAACACGCCGCTGTTCAGGTCCCGGCTCAGCGGGCCTGTAACGCGCCCGAAGGGCTGGGGATCTGTCCCGAATCTGGGGAGTCGGGACAGACCGGCCTGAGAGTTTAATCCTGCTCTTTACGAGCCTTCTTGCGATTCCGCTTCCGCGCCAGCGCTTCCTTCACGCGGCGTTTTTCGCCCGGCTTCAGATAGAAGGAGTGACGTTTCACTTCCTTGATGATGTCTTCCTGCTGAACCTTGCGCTTAAAGCGGCGCAGGGCGTTTTCAAGCGGCTCGCCTTCCTGCACGCGAACCTCTGCCAAAGAACTGCACCTCCAAACCTACCCCTGCTGGGCACTTTCAAGATTACCGTACCGGAACCGCGATTTTCCATCCCGGCAGTGCGTGGCACAACTTGACAGAGGGGGCAAATGGTGCAACTGTAGACATCCAACAGGAGAAAACTCCGGATGGACGATGCTAAATCCGAGGCTCCCCGCTCAGCCGACGCGGCTGGGCCTCTGCTGCAGGGCACGCTGGACCTGATGGTGCTGAAGACGCTGGAGGCGATGGGCCCGCAGCACGGCTACGGCATCGCGCGCCGTATCGAGCAGACCAGCGGCGACACCCTGCGCCTCAATCAGGGGACGATCTATCCGGCGCTGCTGCGGCTGCGCCAGCGGGGATGGATTCGCGCTGAATGGGGCACCAGCGAAAACGGCCGGAAGGCCCGCTTCTATTCCCTCACCCGCGCCGGCCAGGCACAGATCGCCGAGGAAACCGGGAACTGGGAGCGGGTGTCGGCGACGATGGCACGGTTTCTGGTGAAAAGCGAGTAGTCAGGAGACAGGAGTCGGTAGTCGGTGAACGGAAGGTGCGGGCATGACGAGAAGGTGTTGGGGAATCGATCAGTTGCGGACGCTGGTGAGCCGGTGCGCGGCGATCTTCCAGGGCGAGAAGCTGGACCGCGAGATGGACGAGGAGCTCGCGGCGCATTTGGCCATGGCTGAAGAGGAGAATCTCCGCCGCGGAATGACGCCGGAGGAAGCGCGACTCACTGCTCTGCGCAACTTTGGCGGCGTCACGCAGGTGCGCGAGACGCTGCGCCTGCGCGAGGGACTTCCTTTCCTTGAGAATCTGCGCCGGGATTTCGGCTACGCGCTGCGGCAGATGCGCAAGTCGCCGGGATTTGCGGCGACGGTGATCGGAACGCTGGCGCTGGGCATCGGCGCAGCGGCGGCGATGTTTACGGTGGTGGACCACGTGCTGCTGGAGCCGACGCAGTACCGAGATGCGGGGCGGCTGGTGCAGATCAGCGAGGTGAGTAGGGCCGGCGACCAGAGTATATGGCCGCTGCCGTGGCTGGATATCGAGCAATGGAGGGAACAGAGCCGGTCGCTGGAACAGATCGCCTTTTCCGGCGGAGGGTCGGGTGGCAGGAATTTCCTGGTGCATCACGGAACAGCGATGGAGGTGGGCGGCGAACCGGTCAGTGCGAATTTCTTCACGCTACTGGGCGTGCAGCCAATCCTGGGGCGGGGATTCCTGCCCCTGAAGCCAAGCCTGGGTCCGGACAAGAACTCCGGGATGATCGTGCTGAGTTACGCGGCGTGGCAGGCGGTGGGCGGCCGGCCCGACATCCCGGGAAAAACGGTGCGGATCAATGACCAGCCCTGGACTGTCGCGGGAGTTATGCCACCGGGGTTTCGCTACCCGGCGAACGCCTACGACATGGCCCAGGTGTGGACTCCGGTCGAATTGGGAAAGAGCGATATAGGCCGGGATAACAACTCGAACAGCTATACGGTGCTGGGCCGTCTGCGGCCCGGGGTGTCGCTGGCGGCAGCGCAGGCCGAGATGGCGGCGATCCAGAAGCGAATCGCGCAGGGATGGAACAGTTCGGTGCGCGAGGATCACAGCCGCGTCAAAGTGGAGCGCTATGCGGACACTCTGGTGGATGCCGACATGCGCAAGGCACTGCTGGCGCTGCTGGCGGCCGCGGGCGTGCTGTGGCTCATCGCCAGCCTCAACGTGACGAATCTGCTGCTGGCGCGCGGGACGGCGCGGACACGCGAGATGGCAATGCGGCGGGCGCTGGGCGCGAGCCGGTGGAGGATCGTGCGGCAAATGATGGTGGAGGGCCTGGCGCTCAGCATAGCGGCGGGCGTACTCGGCATCGGCCTGGCCGCGGTCTCTGTAAAACTACTGGCGCATGAGATCAGCCAGAGTCTTCCGCTGCCCGTCCCGGCACGCCCGGATGCGTGGATTCTGCTGGCACTGGTGGGGTTGACGGTGGCATCCGCGTTGCTCTCGACGGCGTGGCCGGCGCTGGTGACGGCGCGCGCTCCGCTGGAACCAG
>JASHRH010000240.1 GCA_030037475.1 Acidobacteriaceae bacterium | reverse complement strand
GTCCCGAACAGCCCAACAAACGGCGCAATCGCCCCAATGCTCGCCAGCCAGGTCAGCCGCTGCTCCATCACCGTGAGCGACTCGCTCGAGGCGGTCTGCGCCGCCCGCTCCAGCGCGGTGATGTTCTTCGGCGGTCCGTACCCGCCCGTCTGGCGCCGGTACGTCTCATACACTTCGTCGAACACATTCACCAGCGGGCTCGGCTTGAACTGCTCGCTCACGGTGGCGATCTCCTGCAGCCGCGTGGCCTTGCGAAACGCGCGCAGGAAGCGCCTGCTCTGCGTTCGCGCGCGCCGGAAGCTCCCCCACTTGCCGAAAATAATGGCCCAGGAAAACAGGCTCCCAAACAGCAGCACGATCAGCACCGTCCAGGCCACCGCGCCGCTGTTGCGCAGCATATCCATCACGGCGTTGCCATGGCTGAGAGTGGGAGGAACGGCCTGCGTCGCGTCCTGAAGGAGGAGAAGAGATGTTGCGGAAATGAAGTGTATCATTGCCTGAATATCACGTTACCAGAAGCGGAACCTCCGCGCCGGGTTGCACGCTTAACCGAATAGATGCTGATTTCAGAGCTGGATGCGCGAAAATAGCCTGGCGCTGACTGCCAGCAGAACCGCCGCCAGACCGGCCAGAATGGCCAAATCCAGCGCGAAGCTGAACTGCCAGCTCCCTACCAGAACCCCCCGCAGCCCATCCACTCCATACGACAGCGGATCGCCGTGGGTGATCCAGGTCAGCCAAACCGGCAGGTTTTTCAGCGGATACAGCGCGCCCGACAGGAAAAAGATGGGCATCACCAGAAAATTCATCAGGAACTGGAACCCCTGCATGTCCTGGATCACCGATCCGATCGATGCGCCCAGCGCCGCGAACACAATCGCGATCATCGCCACAAAGATGAATGACCCCGGCACAGCGACCCACAGGTGCGGCCGAAATCCGGCGATCAGGCACACCGCCAGAATCAGCACGCCCTGAATCACCGCCACTGTCGCGCCACCGAGCGTCCGCCCCAGCATGATCTGGATCCGTGGCACCGGCGCTACCAGCGTCTCGCGCAGGAAGCCGAACTGGCGGTCCCACAGCATGGCCATCCCCGAGAACACTGACGTGAACAGCACCGTCATGCCCACCACGCCCGGCGCGATGAACTCAAGATATTTGCCCATCCCGGCCTTCGCGAACACCGGTCCGAACCCATACCCCAGCGCCACCAGATACAGCGCCGGCTGCCCCAGCGACACCAGAATCTGCGCGCGCGAGCGTACGTACCGCTTCAGCTCCCGCAGCCACATGATGTAGATCGCGCCCATGATCTCTCCTCGCTGCTCTCCGCTATATCCTTACCGGCCACTGGCCGCTGATCACTGACTCCTGACTCCTGATCGCTATCTCTTCTGCCACATCTGCGCGAACCGCCGCAACTGATCCGACGAGCTCGCGCCCTCGTCGCGCAGCGACGTTCCCGTCAGCGCCAGGAACGCACCCTCCAGCGAGTCCGTCTGCGTCCGCTCTTTCAGTTCGGCCGACGTTCCGATCGCCACGATTTTTCCGTGATCCATGATCGCGATCCGGTGCGCCACGCGGTCCGCCTCGTCCATGTAGTGCGTGGTCAGAAAGACCGTGGTCTTCTCCGCCGCATTCAGCGTCTTCACGTGATTCCAAAGCTGATTCCGGCTCTGCGGATCGAGCCCCAGCGTCGGCTCATCCAGAAACAGAATCTTCGGCGTGTGCAGAAATCCGCGCGCAATCTCCAGCCGCCGCTTCATCCCGCCGGAGAAAGTCTTCACGGTATCGTTGCGCCGCTCCCACAGCTCGAATTGCCGCAGCAGTGCCTCAATCCGCTCCCCGCGCACCCTCCGCGGCACGTGGTACAGAATCCCGTGCAGCTCCATGTTTTCGTACGCGGTCTGCTCGCCGTCGAGGCTCGGATCCTGAAAGACGATCCCGAACCGCTGTCGCGCCTCGCGCTGCTTCACCCACGGGTCGAATCCGTCCAGCAGAATGCGCCCGCTCGTCGGACGCAGCAGCGTGGTCAGCATCTTGATCGTGGTCGTCTTGCCCGCGCCGTTCGGCCCCAGAAACGCGAAAATCTCCCCGACCTCCACCTGGAAAGTGATGTCGTTAACGGCCGTCAGCTGGCCAAACGTCCTGGTCAGATTTTCTACGCGAATCACGCAATTCTCCCACGGACGAAACGCGAAGGTCTCGAGTCACCACCCAATGACGTGGCCTTTGCTGCATCAGGTCCTGCGAAGCAGGGCGACGGTAGAAGCCGCGGCCCTGAGGCCGGTGACCAACAGCTCCCGGCATGGCCTGGCCCTGAGGCCTGGAAATCTTCATGCGTTCGCAGAATCAGGTTGAATCAGTTTGCCAGAAACCTGGCGGATCAGGCTACTGGCTCATGAAACGTCGCCAGTCGGAATGGGCGGCGCCAGCACAATCTCCTGATGCCAGGATAGTCTCTGCAACGTTCCTGTATACTACGCGCCGGACCCGTGGCACCCCTTGTGAAAGGTTTATCCCCAATGATGAAAAAGTCGTGGGCAGTTTATGGCGCGCTGGTTTTTGCCGGCGTCGCGGCATCCGCTCTGTGCGCAGGAGCGCAGGTGAATCCCAGCCTCTATGCAGGTCTCAGGTGGCGGAACGTCGGTCCGTTCCATGGCGGGCGCATCTCGTCGGTGACCGGCGTCATCGGCGAGCCTGGCGTGTTCTATTTTGGCGCTCCTCAGGGCGGCATCTGGAAAACCACCAGCGCGGGCGTGACCTGGTTCCCAATCTTCGATCAGGTGACGAGCGTGGACAGCGTCGGCGCGATCCAGGTAGCTCCCTCGAACCCCGACATTGTTTATGCGGGCGCCGGGGACCCCATTTTGGGCAGCCTCGGCAACGGCATGTGGAAGTCGACTGACGCGGGCAAAACCTGGCAGCACATCGGCCTCGAGGACACGGTGAAGATCACCAACATTCTGGTCGATCCCGCTGATCCCAATTTGGTGATGGTCGCCGCGCTGGGCGACAAGCAGCGTCCCGGCGGCGGCGTGTACCGCTCGACGGATGGCGGCCAGACCTGGACCAGCGTCCTGAAGCCCAAAGGCTACGACGGCGTTCGCGATCTGGAATACGCGTACGACGATCCCAGCGTGATGCTGGCGGCCACGCAGGGCAACGGGGGCTTTAACTTTTTCGCGTCTCCCACGGCCAAAAAGGAGCCGCCGCTCGTCTTCAGGTCCACGGATGAAGGCAAGACGTGGACGGAGATCAAAATTCCTCCTTTCCCCGGCCGTATTGCCGTGGCGATCGCCATGCACACCCAGGGCCGGCGGATGTACATCGTCGGCAATGACATCGAGAAAGGTTCAGGCCTGTACCGTTCCGACGACGGTGGCGCCACCTGGAAGCATATGGCCGGGAAGGACACCCGCATCGAAAACGGGCAGGGTGCCTATAGCTGCGGCGTTTGGGTGGACTCGCAGAATCCGGACGTCGTGTACACCGAGAGCACTGCCCTGTACCGCTCCACCGATGGCGGCGTCACGTTCCACGCCTTCAAGGGCGCTCCCGGCGGCGAAGACTATCACAAGCTCTGGATCGATCCCACGAACGGCAAGCGCATGGTGGTCGGCGCTGACCAGGGGGCGAGCGTCACGCTGGACAACGGCAAAACCTGGAGTCTGTGGTACACCGAGCCTGTCGCGCAGGTCTACCACGTCGCCACGGATGATGCCTATCCGTACCACATTATGGCGGCCCAGCAGGATACCGGCGCGGTGATGATCAGCAGCCGCGGCGACTTCGGCCAGGTGAATATCAACGACTGGAGTCCCGTGCCCGCCTCCGAATTCGGTATCCTCCGGGCCGATCCCAAAAACCCGAGCATCCTCTATGCCGTCGGCTATGGCCCGGGCGGCGGCGGCAGCGGCCTGGTCAAAATTGACATGGCGACCGGACAATGGGAGAACGTCGCGCCCAACTTCGGCGCGGACGCCATCAGGTACAGAGCCTCACGGGACTTCCAGAAGGAGTTCGATCCCTTTGACCCCGATGCTCTCTACGTCGCCTACCAGTGCCTGCTCGTCTCGCGCGACGGTGCCCATTCCTGGACCTCCGCCAGCCCCGACCTGACCACGCCGAAAGGTAAGCCAGTGGCGCCCTGCGGCCAGCCGCTTCCGCAGCCGAAACCCAGGCCTGCGGCTCTGCCTGCAGGCAAGGCTGCTGCGACGGCCGCGTCCGCCACACCCGCGCCGGGGGCCAGACCGAAGTCTGCACCCGCACGGCCGTCGTTTCCGCCGCCGCCGCCCGCTATCGCGGACTTCTCCATCTCCAGGGTCAAACCGGGCGTGATCTGGACCGTAAGCACGAATGGCCAGATCTACAACACCATGGACCATGGCAAAGTCTGGACCAACGTCACCAACATCGCGGACGCGCCGCCCCACACCCAGCTCAACGCGATCGAGGCAGGCGACACCGTCAACACCGCGTACATCGCCGGCCGCATCGGCGGCATGCGCGGCGAAACCGTGCCCGATACCGAAGACACCGATGTACCGCTGATCTGGCGCACAACGGATGGCGGCAGGACCTGGACGAAGATCGTCAGCGGCCTGGCCAGCGATGAGCGCACCGGAAGCTGGGTGAACAGCGTCCGTGTCGATCCGGACCAGCCTGGCCTTCTGTTCGCCGGAACCGAGACTACCGTCTACGTCAGCTTCGATCACGGCGATCACTGGCAGTCGCTGCGCCAGAACCTGCCCAGCACCTCCATCCGCGATCTCGAGGTCCACACCGATCACCACCAGAACGACCTGGTGATCGGCACGTACGGCCGCGGCTTCTGGGTGCTCGACGACATCACGCCGCTGCGTCAGATTGCCGCCCACGCCCAGGACATCAGCTCTTCGTCGGTCTATTTCTTCGCGCCCGAAGATGCCATTCGCGCGCGAAAGAACGCCAACTGGGATCAGCCCTTCTCCATCGAAGTGCCGCATGCAGAGAATCCGCCTTACGGCGCGATCCTGGACTATTACCTGAGCCGGAAGCCGAGCGGGCCCATCCAGCTCCAGGTCTTCGACGCACAGGGCAATCTCGTTCGCACCCTGTCCAGCAAGTTGCCGCCGCCCATTGAAGGCCAGTGGTTTCCGCGCTACTGGCTGGCGACTCCCGAGTCGCGCTCGCTCAGCACGCATGTCGGGCTGAATCGCATCGCCTGGGATCTGAACTATGACAACCCGCCTGCTCTCGACCACGACATCGAGAACCAGATGAACATGGTGGCGGGAGACACGACTCCGGGTCCCCATGGGCCACAGGTGATTCCTGGGGTTTATACGCTGAAGCTCACCGTGGACGGCCAGGTCTGCACTCGCAGGCTCACGGTGGTAAACGATCCGCGCGTCGGTCAAAGCCCCGCGCTGATGGCCGCGCTGCGCAGCCAATATCGGCTCACGATGCTCTCGTATCACGGCATGGAGCAGAGCTACGAGGGCCACGATGAGGTGCAGGCCGTCCTGACCCAGCTCGCCACGCTGATGCACGGCACGCTCCCGCCCGATGTCGGCGCGCAGGCGAAGACCCTTGATGAGAGCCTGACGAAGATCGGCGGTGCCAGGCCGGGTCCGATGAGCATCGAGGCGATGATCCGTCGCATGATGGCCGGGCCTGACACGAACGCGTTCAAATCCTTTGCGGATGAGAACAACGACTACAACACCCTGGTCAGCATGATGCAGGTCGGCCTCGATATGGCGCCAACGCCGGCTCAGGTCGCTACGTGGGAGAGCGACTGCACAACCTACAACCGCACGGTGGCCGCCTGGAAGAGCGCGCAGCAGCAGATCACGGACTTCAACGCGCTGCTCCGGAAGAACCAACTGCAGGAGCTCACGCTTGCACCCGTGAAGGTCGCCCCGGACGCATCATGCAGCTTTGTGCCCGAAGCAGACAGGAAGACAGGCAGGCAAAAGTAAGCTGCTCCTCGGTGCCGCAAAGGTTGGGCCGTTTTCGGCGGGGCGCAATCGCCTCGCCGATCAAGCGCTTCAGAGCAAATCCAATCTCTTCGGAAACAGAACCTCATTCGCTGCGCAGCGCCTGGATCGGGTCGGTGCTGGCCGCTCTCCGCGCGGGCATCACCGCGGCAATCAGTGCCGCCAGTCCCAGCAGCGCGGCCGCACCCAAAAGCAGCAACGGATTCCAGGGCGCGACCTCGAAAAGCTGGCTCGCGATCAGATACCCCGCTCCAATGGCTGCCGGAATCCCGATTGCCAGTCCGATACCGACCTGCCAGAACGCTCCGCGCAACACCATCGCGATCACCGAGCCGCGCTCCGCGCCCAGTGCCATCCGCACGCCGATCTCGCTCGTACGCTGCTCCACGCCATAGGCGGTCACGCCGTAGAGGCCGATCGCGGCCAGCACCAGCCCAATCGCTCCAAACAGCCAGGTCAGGCTGGCGATCATGTTCTGCTGGTCGAAGGTATCCTGAATCACCTGCGAGTATGGCTCGACGTCGTACATCACCAGCGTCGGATCAACGTCCGCCAACGCGCGTTTCACCTGCGCGCGCAGATTCGGCGGGTGCCCGGGCGCCCACATCACGATGTTGTACAGGTAATGCGACCAGATCTCATAGCTCTGGGTGTCCGGCTGGTCGAAGTGGACCGTCTGCGCTTCGGGAATGTAATACATCGCGCGTGCCGGATCTTTGAAACCCCAGTCGACATAGTGGATATTTCGCACGACGCCGATAATCTCGTACGTCCCCGCATACTTCTCCGCATCCGGCCCGAAGTGCTCGCCGATGGGACTCTCGTTGCCAAAGAACTTCTTCGCAAAGGCCTCGTTGATCACCGCGACGGGTCGCGTGTTCGCGTTGTCGTCCTCCATAATCGGGCGGCCCATGAGCATTTTTGCGCCGATCGTGTCGAAGAATCCCGGTGTCACCCGCGTCCAGTCGGCGGATACATCGTCCTTCGGGCCTGGCTCCGGTTTGCCCTCGATCCGGATGTCGTGGCCCCATTGGTCGCCGCTCAGCGGGGCGTAGGTCGCCGCGCTGACACTGCGTACGCCGGGAATGGCGCTGAGCCGCTCCTGAATTTCGCGGAAGAGCGGGACCAGTTGCTCCTGCTTGTAGTTCGAGAGCATGGGATTGATGTAGACCATGTAACGGCCATCGGTACTGAACCCGAAGTTCTGACGATCCAGATTGCGCAGGCTGCCTCCCAGCATCGCTGCGGCGCTCAGCAGCACCAGCGAAACCGCTGCCTGCGCGATGACCAGAGCTTTTTGCGCCCAGTGCCGCCCGCCCACCGAGCGGTTGGCTCCGCGCAGCGCTTCCACCGGCTCGGCGTGCGAGGTCATCCATGCCGGCGCGACGCCAAACACCACGCCCGTGAGCACCGACACTCCCAGTGCAAACAGCAGAACCGGCGTTGAGAGCGAAGCCTGCACCGGGATCCAGGAACTCTGTGCCACGGTGTGGAAAGCAAGGTAGAGGATCAGCCGCGCTCCCGCCCAGGCCACGGCCATGCCGGCCGCTCCCCCGATGAGCGATAACAGGACACTTTCGAGCAAAGCATTCCTCACCAGGCGCCCCCGCGACGCTCCCAGTGCGATCCGTACCGACGTCTGCTGCCGGTTCCTGAGCCCTCGCCCCAGCAGCAGATTGGCGATATTGGCGCAGGCCACCAGCAGCACGCAACATGCCGTGATCATGAGCAGCAACAGGCCTTCGCCATAGTCCCGACGCATAGCGGAAAAGCCCGCGCCGCCCGGCGTCAGGCGCAGAGACTGCTTTTGCCAGACAGCCTTCTCCTGCGGACTCATGTCGGCGAGATGGCTGGCCAGCCAGCCGTGCAGCTCGCTCTGCAGTTGTGCCTGCAGAACCTTCGGATTCGTCCCCGGGCGCACGCGCCCGATCACGTCCAGCCAGTCCACCCGCGGGTTCTTCAGCCGCGCTGTTGCCCCGTCGATCATCGGCTCGGTCGTCAGCGGCATCCAGATATCCGGCATACCCCAGCTCACCATCTTGGCGCCGATGAATTTCGGAGCCGCCACGCCGACGATCGTGAACGGATGTCCATTGATCTGGTACGTGGATCCCACCACCGACGGATCGGCGCCGTACTTCTCTTCCCAGGCGTGAAAGCTCATCACCGCGACGGGCGATGCACCCTCATGATCGTCGGCATCCGTCAACAGCCGCCCGCGCCAGGCGGATACGCCCAGCGTATGAAAGAAATTGCCGGACACGTATTGTCCATTGGCTGTCTCCGGCGGCGCTGACGAACCCGCGCGTCGTACGCCGAGTGCCTGATTCCCGGCCTGGAGCGCGGCCAAATCCTCAAACCCCGCCGTGTTGGCGCGGAACAGCTTGTACGTCTCCCATGGGAACAGGCTCCAGTCCGCCGGCTCGTTGTCGCCGTCCTGGCTGTACCCGCCCCAGTTGCAACAGCGTGGCTGGTCGCCAATGCGCCAGAGCTGATCTGGTTGGG
>JASHRH010000239.1 GCA_030037475.1 Acidobacteriaceae bacterium | reverse complement strand
CATTCGACTATGTCACACTCCACTTCCGGCTCGACCTCTATGTCGTTCACCGCAAAGAACTTCTGGTCCACGCACGAGATTCTGTTACGTCGTTGGGGGTTGAATTCGCTGTAAGATCTCCTGACGCGATCCGAACGACGATGCTCGAGCGTTCTGAACCGTGCCATGGCCGCAGGTGTCAGAACTTGCGCCAGACGCTGGAGTAGAGCCAGCCCTGCGGTAGCCTCGAACAATCCGGACGAACAGCCGAAGATCCCCTCAAGATCAGAAAGCTCGCTGTACCCAAACGGTGCGTCTCCGAACGGAGTGTCGGCCGGCGTCGGAGACGGTGAAGGCGAATGTGACGTCGCCGCGTCGGGTGGAACGGCCCGAGACACGCCGGATCTGCTCGGCGGTCACACCGCTCTTGCTGTTCGAGGCGAGGCTGCCGGAGCGCTCACCCCCGTCTTGTCGCGCCGAATGTTACCGAAGCCCGCGCCGCCCGCGCCATCTCTAGGCAGTGCCGCGTTTGGAGCGCGTCAGGCACTTTCCGCCGCACGGGAGCCTCCGGGCCGAGCGAGGCCGACACGATCGGCGCAACTGGAGAGCGATGGATTATCGCACTTGGCAGAGATGTTGCCTCAGACATTGCAGCTCGGCGGGGGCCGAGTCTCCTTGTCGACGGAGCGCGTAAAGAGCCTCCTCCGCGATCGCATGCCCCAGCTCTCGATATGCCTCGATCTGCTCCTCGTCGAAAAATTGATCCGCCGTGCTCTCATTCGGGAAATCCGCATGGCGCAGGCGGTAGGACTCCACGTCCGCGGATACGCCTTTGACGAGCGCGGCCTGCAAGTACAGTAGAACGCCGGGCTCGTGAGCCTGCCCTGCGAGGGGATACTCTATTCGGCCCACCGCAAATCCTCGCACGGAGAGACCGGTGCAGGAATGCGGCCGAATGTCCGAGAGCGGATAGCTCGTGCAGTCAAACTTGATATGGACACCGAAGTCCGCCCTGACGCGCTCGATCGCATTGGCCAAGTCCTCCATCTGGTACCCCTCATCCTCTCCACCCTCGCAAAGAACGATGACCTTCACGCGGCGACGGATCAGCTCGTAGAGGCCGGTGTTGTCGAAGTGTCCGCCATCCGTGAGCTCAATGAAGTGAGCTCTCTCATTGAGCCCCCGCCCCATCAACCCTTGAACGACGCCCGGTACCCACAAATTCGGCCAAAATGACGTGCCACTCGCGCGCGGGCTCCGTGGATTCGGGAGCCAGTAACCCAGACGAATGTTGAAAAACGACAGGAGAAACGACACCAGGCGATTGCGTGTCACTCCGTGGCCGTCGACGCCGGTCCCCGGGTTCACAGCGGCGCCCGAAGTGGCCATGGCGGTCGCCAGAGTCAGCGTCCCGTCCCCCAGCCGCTCCGTACCCACCCACCCGGTCGCGTCGCTCCCGCTGTACCAGGGCGTCAGCACGAAGCTGTCGCCGCCCCGGCCGCGGAATTTGTCGGAGCGCGCATCGACCATCACGACGTTGCAGTTCAAGAGGTGCAGGGGTCGCTGCATCGCATCCTTCGCCGCACCCTTCAGAGTTCTGAAGTCGGTCAGCTTCGCTTCGTCCGCCTGGGTCGCCTCGGCCCACTCGCAGCACTCCACGGCGCTGCAGTCCGGCAGGAACGCTTCCATGAGCCGATCCCGATACATGCGGCCGAGGCCGAAATAATTGGTGTTCGTGAGCCACCCCAGGAGTCCGGCTCCGGCGACGAGAGCACCGATCAACGCCCACCGGCTATCCATTCCCTCGATCTCTTGGCCGATGACGTAGGAGAAGAGGAGAAGGCCGTAGATCAAGAGCAGTGCCGCAGCGCTGATGCGGATCCCTGCCGGGAGCGAGCTCGATGCGGCCTTGCTGCGACCCACGAAGAACTGGTGTACGGCGCCCACGGCGCCGAGGAGCGTGCTCAAGCTCGCTGCGGATAACTTCCAGTGAGGCTCGGAGAGAATCGCCGCGACATATGGCAGCGTCCACAGCAGCAGCAGTCCCAGCAATATCCCCAAGCCCGCGCCAAGGTACTGCTGGTACTGGACACGCGCGTGGTACTGCCACCGGTGACTCGCCCGGGTCCAGAGGGACCCCTGGGTCCGGACAGTCTCTCGGAGCAACGAGCACCAACGCACTACCGCATAGATCCCCAGCACGACGGTCGCGGCGATGGCGGGCCAGCGGAGGGCCCAGCCGCTCCAGCCCACGCTCTGAAGAGCCTCCCAGTGGTACTCGAGGTACACCAGTGCACCCAGGAGCATGAGCAGAAGAAGGCCGAGCGCCGTCGCCGCCCAATTCCGCAGCGATGCGAGCCACGTGGCAAGCGAGTAGAGCGCAACGGAGCCGGCGCCGAGCAGGAGCATGAACGCGAGAGCAGGCTCGATGATCGCCCACGGATACGCCCCCTTCGACGTCCCCGGATAGACCCTGCAATTCAGGATGATGAGGACGGTCACGATCGCCACCAGCACGGCTCCGTAGACCGCCACATTGAGAAGGACACCACGCAAAACGCTGCCGGCGAGGCTCAGATCGCTCATCTTGCCCGGCGTGAGATAGCTGCTGTGCTGCCGGATGTAGTCGAGCCAGACATTGCGCCCGCGCCGTGCCCCGCGGGCGCTGTCTTGCGAGCTCCGAAATTGTTTCTTGAGCTCCTGGAGCGCCTTGGCCCCTCCGACCGTGCAATGTGTCAGCCAAGTGATCGCGCTACCGAGATACCCTCCTCCCGAGACGGTCGACAGGTAGTCAAACCGTTGAAAGACGTCCTGCAAAAGCAAACATTGGAACACGCCAAGCCCGAACGAAGCCGAGCGAATCCCTCCGCCGGAGAATGTCAGCCCGAGTCCCTGGGCCTCCTCGAGGCCCTTTGCGTGATCCCCAAAGAGCAACCGACGCTCACAATTGCGGACGTCGCTGGCGTCGGTCGTTCGCGCTCCGCAGCTCCGATCATCCGTCTGAGGGTGCCCCTTGCTCTGCGTCCGCGGCGTATCGCCCGCCAGGGACTGCTGTTGCGTAGCTCGCATACACCTACGGCCGCTGTTCGGCGGGTGTTGGGGTACCCGTCGGACCCGTCAGAGGGGTCGCCGGCGCTGCTGCGGCTGCCGGCTCGCCTGCGGCAGCCTGCCCATCGGTAGCCGCCGATGCGGGAACCGCGTTCCCTCGCTCGCTCGATAGCTCTTGCTGGGAAAACTTCAGCAGGTTTGCGGGATCATTCAGATACTTGCAAACCGGCCTCAGCCATGAACTCGACTCGTCAAGGTGCTGATTCGGATCTCCCGGAATTCCGGTGGGATCTCCGTCGTTGATGCACGCCACGACGAGGAGCTGGACGACGTTGTTGTCCAGATCAAAGTAGTCCTCGTTCATCTTCACGAGAGCCGCAGCGGTCGAGAGCTGTTGCTCGTCGCTGGCGCCCGGAGTAGACGGTGGGGCTGATCCGGCCACCTGCGCGCCAGGGTTTGCCGCACCATTCGAGCCTCCAGGGGTGCTGCCGTTCGCGGCGCCGCCGCCCGCACCCGCCTTGGGCGGAGTCTGACCGCCTGCGGCGACGCCAGCCGCAAGCGCCGGTGAATCGCCCGCGCCTTGTCCAGCCGGGACCTTTTCGCCGCTCGGAGCAGGCACCGCGTCCTTTTTTGGCGTTTGCTGCACGTTCCCAGCACCAGCCGTTGCGGCGGCGGAGAGATCCTGGCCCAGGAATAGGGTCGTCATGAGCTGTCCGTAGCGCGCAAGAATGAGGGCGTATGCGTTAGCGCCCAAAGCGCCGTTGGCATACGCCTCGCAGGCGCGGTACAAACCATCCCGCAACGCGAGGAGCGCCGTGGATCTTCCAGCGAGCTCCGAGATCGCTTCTCCCGAGCTTCCCGCAAAGCTCAATTGCCCCGATGCTGCCTGGTTTCCGCCCTTGGCGGCAATCTGCGTGGCGGTGGAGAATGCCGTCGCCACGTCCGGAGTCGGCTCGGTGCAGACGACGTAGTTGTTGGTGACCGGATTCTTGCGCCGAATGATGAGGCGTACATTCGCGGTCGTGTAAACCACGGTCCCATCGACGTCGCTCCAGCCGCCCACCTGCCGGTAGCCTTGCGCCGCGTCATTGTGGAAGAACGTACATCCGGTCAGCGAAAGGATGAAACCCAACGCAACGGCTGTGCGTGTCATACACCCCCCTTCTCCGCCTTATTAAGGAGCTAACTTCCCGTGTCCCGTCCCAAAGCCATCACAATCGCGGCTTCTCGTTATTTGATGTCAATAGCGAAGCGCTGCTCGCGCTGAATATTACATCCGGCATATTTTTTTTCCAAATTTAAACCTGAGAGGTCCTCGGGGGCTCCTCGCGAACCGGCACCCTGGAGGCTGCTGCAACGCACCAGAGAGCGCTCCGGGGGCGCCGAATTGAAAGGACATGCCACGGCGGCGTATAGTGCGGCGCGACCAAGAAGGTGGCGATAATTTGCCGGCCCAATAAGGCAAACGCTCGCAAGAACAAACTGCGGTCGACGAGGGACAAGTGTCGGTCGGGGGTGGGATCCTGCTTTTGAGCTCGCGCCGAAGGGTGGCGCAGTGGGCCCGCGTGGGTCAACGGCTGAGTCGTCTCGGACGTCTGATTTATCCCGTTGCCTGCCTTACGTTGGCAGCACTCTTCCTCTCGGCGCTCGACTGTCATACCGGCGCGTTTGCCGACGAGGCTCCGCGGACCGAACACCTCAAGGCAGCGCCCGTCAACGGGCAAAGCGCCCCTGCAAAGACGCAGCCGGCGCCACCGAATACAGCGAGTCCGGTCCTTGTCTCCGTTCTGACAAGTGCGACATCTCACTCCCCCCACGTCAATGACAGGGATCAGATCGACTCCACGACCCCTATTCTCGATCACTATCCGGACGCAAACGTCGATGCAAGCGTCGCGATCGTCACGGTTCCCGATCCGCGCGTGCCGAGGCACAGGAGGGAATACGACAACGCGATCACCGCCATCAATCAGGGAATGCTCCGCAACCAGTTTGTCCTGGACCGATACGTATTTCCCTGGCGAGAAGACCTGGACGACAAACCCGGCCAGACTGCCCCCGAGGAAATGTCTCCTCCGGCCGCCGCCTCCAAGTTGACTGAAGCGAGCAGCTCATCGATGGGCAACGACACGTCGTCCGAGAGTGAAGCAGCAGAGCGAGCTGAAAGTATCGATACCGACTTCAGGTACGGCCTGATGATCTATCGACGTGACAGCTGGCGGGATCCGCCGCTGTGTTCACTGGGCGAATTCACGAATCAGCCGTGCCAAGGCGGCGGTAAGCCCAAGGAATTACGGACAATGGGCCCAGTGAGCGTTCACGCCTCGGCCGCCCGCACCACGCGCGTCGTCCCGTCCATTGAGCTGCGCGCGGTCTACGTGGTACCGGAAACCGCAACTTACGGCGTCCAAGAGGGAGCGCTATTTTGCGCCCTGCGAAACATAGATGGGCAGATGGATCCGCAACCTTCCGCACCGGCGCTCGTTGGCCCGAATTCGCAGCCTGATCCATGCGCGAGCGCCATCGGGGCGACAACACCCCTTCAGAGCGTGGCTCGGCAACAACACGTGGGCGCGAGAATCCGGGGCTTTTTCTCGGTCCGCTGCCACACAGGAGGCTCTCCAGCGGGCGCGGTCGAGATCATCGGTCCGGCATATTCAGGATCCATGGACTCCATTCGCGAAGTGATCGAGGCTTTCGAGGCGGACCCGCGTCGCCGATCCATCAGCGCATACTGCCTGCTATCGCCCTCCGCGACATCCGCTACCAACTGGAATGCAGCCCTCACCTATCGGACTCTCGCACGGTCAGACGCGGATCGCCTGGACGCACTCAGTCAATGGCTCAATGTAGAGCGCATTCCCAGTGGACATATCGTGCTTCTCTACGAGGCGACCGAGTTCGGAAAGGACGTCTGTCCTCAGTGGACGACGCAAGCCTTTTGGAGCCTGTCGGCAGGCGCTCAGGACATCTGCCACAAGGCGGTGGAGGTCGCCTTCCCGGCCAACATCGCCGACATTCGCTACGGCCTGGAACAGAAGCGCCTCGAGAGACAGCAGGAATTGGACGCCGCCGGGAACGCTCGAGGCACGTGGCTCCCTGCGGGCGACTTTGGTCGCGAGCATCTTTCGCTCGAGGAAGGGGCCGAGAACGGAAGCGAATTTCCAGAGAGCGCCCAATCGCCGCTCACCTCCGCGTCGTCCGAGCAGGTTCTCGCGCGCTTGCTCAATTCCGTCCGGCGCCTTCAGCCGGAGATCATCATCATCGTTGCAACGGACGTTCGTGATCGTTTGTTTCTGATGCAGACCTTGAACGCGGCCTCGATCCATGCGCTGGTTGTTGACCTGACCGCCGACAACCTCAGTGCGCATCGTGATTTCATCTACGCGAGCCGAGGCATGCTGGCGGTCTCGTCCGCTCCACTGACGCGACTCGGTGTGGGATTCGAGCCGGATGGTCGCACTTCGGGATCCGATGACGGCGCTGATTGCTCACGAATCGATCCGCGGATGATCACGCTGATTTCGGCCAAGCCGCCACCGTGTACGTACGACGCGTGGGCTACGGAGCAGGAGGCTTTGATGTTCGAGGCTGTGCGAATGTGGGACCGCTCCGGCCCAGATATTTTTCCGTCGTCCACCTACTCGAAATACGAGAGCCGCCGATCTGAAAGGCGCGGCGGCGGCGGGATCATCATTCCCTATATCGTAACGCGCAGCGGGCTGCTGTCACTGCCCGACCTAGAGACACCCGACAGCACGCGGTGGCTCCTGTTGGCTCTTCTCTGCGTGATCTGCGCGGTGCCGGTGGTATTCGCCCGGCCGGATCGGCGCGCGCTGGAGATACCGACTGGCAGTCGGGTGAGATCGGCCAACGCGATCGTGTTGACCGTGGTGCTAACCGTCGCGCTCGCCGCCGCATTGACGGAAATCGGCGAGGGGTGGCAGCTGGCGCTGATCGTAGCCATAGCAGGCGCGAGCGTTGCTTGCGCCGCCCGCTCTCTTTCCTGGTCGTTCCTCGCAACATGCTCGGGACTGCTGGGCTTGGCCATTCTGCTGGGGGGCGACCTCTGGTCCCTTTACCGGCCCGCGCGCCCCCCGCTCTTGTCCGATCTCCTCGACGCACTCGATGGCCACGTTACCGCGGGAATGTCGCCCTCGTGGGCCTTGGCAGTGGGCGCCGCAGCTGTGGTAGTGACCGTGTGGATCAGCTCTCGTGCCGGAAAGATTCACCATCGCTCCGATCTAGCTCTGGCAGCAGCGCTGCAGAGCGGGACCACAGGCAGACCTGATTCCCTGTGGGCCACTGCGCGTGTTCCCGCCTCTGTCGCCTGGGGAGGCGGCGCAGCATGCTTGGGACTGGCATACGTCGCGTTCTGTTCCGGGTGGCGACACGTGACGGTCTTTGGCGCGCGCACGGACTTTGCCGTATTTGCCGCGCTCGCAGCCGTGACGACGCAGGAACTCGTCATGCTCATCGGCGCATGGTGCGCTGCGCGACGGGCAATGCAATTCGGCAGGATTGTCGACCCCTGCTGGGCGAACGCCTTCGGCTTCGACCCCGTCTCGGCCGACAGTCAGGCCACACCGTGGAGCTCTGTCAGGGTCGGTCTTCCGCCACCGTGGGTACCAACACCTGCCCTCGCTGGAGTCCTCCCTTTACCTGACGCGATCGCCACGCTTCGGGATTCACCCGAAGAGTACCACCAGAGCATCAATGACGCACTGCACACGCCGTGGAGCCCGCGTGGCCTCGAGGCCTTGTACGCCATGCTGACAGATGAGATCACGGTATACCGGCATACGATCATCGGAGCGATTGTCTGCGCGCTGGCAGGAGGCGCGATGATCTACCTGTTTCCCATATCCGAGGCCACGCCGTTGGTCTTGACCGACGTCGGGCTTCTGCTTCTCGCGGGCCTCATATCCGCGTACGAAACCCTACAGTTCGAGGGCGACCGCCTTCTCAGCAACATCCTCTGCAATCGACCTCGGAAGCGCGAATGGTCATTCAGTCTCATCGCGGTGACATTGCTGCCATTCATTGTGCTCGCGGGGCTGATCGCAGTGGCACAACTTCCCGGGGTGCTGGATGCGGAAGGCGGACTGGTGCAACTGCTCATGAAGCAAGTCCCATGACGCAGCATGCCCGCTGCTACAGCGTAGCCTTTCCCGAACGATGCGCCAGAGCCCCCGTGCGCTCAGGGAAACTGCTCGTTGGCACGCCCATCTCCCGACTCCGAATGGGCGGGTGACTCGAGAAGCTTGCATTGCGCCGGGTCACGCACGCACGGCGGCAAGCCGCCCTTTGCCTCGGTGCCCAATAGGAGCGTGCGATAGGTCGTGCCATGATGCTCCGCCATTGGATCGGGTCTGCCTGCTACCTCCTGGGATGGGATCTCCTCGCGACGGAGCTCAGAGCCAAATAGGGGAACGAGTTGCCCCGCCGGCATATAGTTGATCGAGATTCCACGCCTTGCGCTTCCCGGCACCTCGCCGCGCTGCACGTAGCGATCTGGCAGCGGATGCGCCGTGAACCAGTCGCGAAAGCGCTTGATCGTGAGCTTTTCACCGAGTTCCGCGTCGACGCCGCGCAGTCCTTGCAACGCCGCGAGGCCGGTCCCGAGGAGCGCCCTGTCAAAGCTTCTGTGAGCCCCGCTCTCGTACTGGCGCTGCGCGTCGAACAGGTCCTCACCCGGCTCATCGAGGAATTCGATGGCAAGAGGCACTTGAGGCACCCAGTCCATGTCGTTGTTGATCACGAATGCATCGCCTTCGCTTCCCGCGATCCGCGCGAAGTCCATCGCGAATTGCCAATTACCAGGCTTCGGTTGCGCGAAGACATAGGATTTCAGT
>JASHRH010000238.1 GCA_030037475.1 Acidobacteriaceae bacterium | reverse complement strand
CCGGGACGGCCGGCGGCGTCTATTCGTCGATGCGTCTCGGCGATGTGGTCGTGAGTCGCGCAGCGCGCTTCCATTGTAGACGAGATTTCAAGAAGGCATCTTTCAACGGCCAGACCTATCGCTCGCATTGGACAATACCGATGGCGCGCCTCGGGGACGCGCGCGCCATGATGGAGCCGATCGCGAATCACCTGACCGGCGGCAGGACGCCGAGCATGAGTTGCGCCGTCGAGCCGGCGTCGCGCGCGCCGAAAATCTGGCTCGACGGAATCGACGGTATCCCACCGTTTCATCCGATCCTGACCACGGACTTCTTTGAGTTTGGGACAACAAGAAACCATCTGAGCAGACTCGGAATGGCCGTGGAGATGGACGACGCGATGCTCGGATTGGTCTGCAGTGAACTGACCGATCCGCCGCGCTGGGCCTGCGTGCGCAATCTTTCGGACCCAACGATCAATGGCGCTCTGACGAGGGGGACTCAGGCGCGTTGCGCCGATTTCTACTACACGCGGTTCGGTTACTGGACATCGGTCGCCAGCGCTCTGACAGCGTGGGCCATCGTGGCAGGAGATCAAACGTGAGACTGCACATACACGTGCGCGGTCGCGATATTGAAATTGACAACGCGAGCCCTGACGCCGAGGAAACGCTGATCCCGACGATCGATCCCTTGGAGAGCGGCAGCGGTCGCGCAGCCATCAGCCACAACATCAGGACCGAGGTCGAGGCAGGAAAGCCGCAGAAACAGGCCGTCGCCATCGCGATGAGCAACGCCGGCAAATCAAACCAGGACGAGATTGGCGAACTGCTCAGCGACCTCTTCGGACCACTGGCAAACGGCAGCCACGATGACGCCGGGGATGCCGACGACGAGATATTGAGAGCGTTGACTGAATTTTTTGCCGAGGAGGCCGATGAGGATGAGCACGAGGATAGCAATGTCGCGACCGAGTTGGCTGACTATTATGGCGCGCTCACCGATGGGACAGGCACCATGGACTTCGGCGGCGGTCTACTGACCGATCTGCCATGCGATCAGGGCGACTGTTTGGAGGTGCTGGCGCGATGAGCAGTCTCAGGATGCATGGGTATGAGAATCTGCGATTTTTGCGCGGCAGGGATTGTCTGAGTGGGCGCACGATTCTGCGCTCACGCGACGGTGCCGTGCGATACTCGGGACCGGCGCGAGACGCAAGATTCGTCGTCTCCTACAAGGATGACGGTGGTAGGACGCGTACCGTCATGATGGAGGCTGCCGACGCCAACGAGGCCATGGAAAAGACATATCGCCTGGGCGCGAAGTGGTTTTCAATTCGCCAGGCGGTACCCGGCCGTGACGAATCTTTCGAAAAATTGGAAGGCGAACTGGCCCATAAGAAGGGAGTCAAAGATCCACGGGCGTTGGCTGCCTGGATTGGCCGCGAGCACGGCAAGATCAAGTGATACTCACGATTGATCGCCGTCCTGAGACAGCACGGGAGCATGGTACATTCGCGGCGGGCAGGCGAGCTCAGATTCAGTATGCGCGTCGTCTGCGCGAAGTCGCCAGTCAGATCGGCAGCATCGCGCGCGCGCATGAGCCGGGCCAGGAGCGCGAGATAGAGTTGATGCTGCGCGACTACGCCGATCTGATCGGTCCGTGGGCGCGCAGCACGGCGCGACGTGCTCTGCAGGACGTGATGCGCCGCGACGAACGGGCGTGGGTCGCGCTGGGCCGCGACATGGAGCGCGAGCTACGCGACGAAATACTGACGGCCCCGACTGGCGCCGTAATGCGCGAGGCTCTGGACCGGCAGGTCCGTCTCATCACGTCGCTGCCGTTGGATGCGGCGCGACGAGTGCGCGAGCTGGCCGACGGCGCGCTGTACTCCGGCGCGCGGCCAGATGAGATTGCACAAGAAATTATGCGATCCGGGGACGTTGCCAAGAGCCGCGCCGATCTGATCGCGCGCACCGAGATCGCGCGCGCGTCTAGTGAACTTACGCGAGCCCGTGCGCAGCACGTCGGCAGCGAGGGCTATGTATGGCGCACGGCCGAGGACCCGCTGGTGCGGCCGCTGCATCGTCGTCTGGCCGGTCGATTTATTCGCTGGGACGATCCACCGGTGGCCGGCGAGCACGGTGAACGCGCTCACGCCGGACAGATTTACAATTGTCGCTGCTATCCCGAGCCCGTCATCCCCGGAGAGCGCAGAAAAGCGGCCAGAGCCGCGTGAGAAGGAGAACGCGATGAGAAAGTACACACTGAATGCGATGGCCTCCGCACTCGCGTTGGCCCTCGCGTTGGCTGTGGCCCCCGCCGAAGCGCAGGTGCCGTCCTACGCCAGCCCCCCGCTCCAGCGAATTACTTATAGCGCCGCCGGCAGCCTGGCGGTGCCGCAGACCGCTGCCGGCGACGCCGTGTGCATCACGGGGTTCGCCTCGACGACGAACCATCCAGCCGGCATTGTGCGGGTCAAGAGCGTGTCGATCTCAGGCATCGACACCACTGCGCAAGAGGGCGTTGCGGACCTCGTGGTGCGCTCGACTCTGGATACGGGAGGCACCAGCACGACGCCGACGGCCATCCCGCATGCGTCCACCGATTCGGCGGCGGCCGCCACGCTTGCTGCATACACCGCTGTGCCGACACCTGGCACCGCCGTCGGCACGTTGGCCGCGTCGAATGTGTTCTTCAACACCGCGACGGCCGGCGTCGGCGATCACGTGAACTGGACATTCGATCCGCAGTTACTCGCGCAGGAACCGACTCTGCTGAGCGCCACGCAGAGTCTCTGTATCGAATTCCCCAACGCTTTCACGACCGCGGGGCCGACCATTCAGTGGCGCATCGAATGGACGGAGCAGTGATGAGTTACTGCCGGTCTTCTCTGCGGCGGTGCACGGCTCTCGCACTGCTGCTGACGGCTGCGGCGGCAATACCGGCCGCGGCGCAGAACTTCAATTTCGGTGATGCCGCCTCCTGGCAAGCTGCGCTGACCAATACTCTCGTCGAACCGAAGTCGGCGCCTGGCACCGTGCGCCGCGTGTTCTGCGACAATGGGAACTCCGCGGTGATCTGGATGCAGTTCTTTGACACGAGCGACACCGTGACCGTGGGCACGACAACGCCGAAGTTCTCGCTTCCGATACCGGAGGGTGCGGGTCCAAGCCTGGAGGTCGATGTGAATTTTACGACGAGCATCCAACTTGCGATCACAACGACGGCGACCGGTGGCACGGCTCCCTCGGACACTACGCCTTGCACGATCACATTCAGATGAGAGTTCTGCAGACCTCCGACGCGATGTACTATAGTGCCCAGCGTCTCGGGGACAACTCCCACAGAACGAACGAGGGCTACCTGCTGTTCACCGGCGTTCCCATCGCGCGCGCTGGGCAGCAGCTCTACACCACAGATGATCTGCCTGGCGTGGAGGGTAACAGCGCCGGCGAGATCGTGGTGGACAGACCGGAGGCAGAGGTCTTCCGGCCGGAGACGATAGCCTCGTTCAACGGCAAGCCGATCGTGGTTGATCATCCGATGGATGAGGATGCTGCCGCGTCGGGGTGGGACGTCAACCCTGATAACGTGCAGCAGTACGAGATCGGCGTAACGCTCAATCCGCGTCGCGGAGAAGGTGAATTCAAGGATTTCATAGTGGCGGACCTGATGATCAAACGTCGGGACGCCATCGATGAAGTGCAGAACGGCCGCCGGCAAATAAGCTGCGGCTATGACGCGCAGTACGAGTCCGTCGCCCCCGGACACGCTGTCCAGCGCAATATAGTGGGCAATCACGTGGCTCTGGTCGATCTCGCCAGATGCGGCCCGAGCTGCTCCATCAGAGACGGAGAAAGTAGAATGAGCGCAGTCACGTCCAGAGAGCGAGGAAACAGCCGCGTGACGCGGTTCTTCGATTCGCTCCGCGCCGCTTTCGATCGAAAGGATCCGAAGGCATTCGAGGATCACATCACTCATTTCCGCGACGAGCTCGTGAATATGGGTGAGGCCGACGGTGATCATCACGTTCACGTTCATGTAGGCGGAGAGCTGCCGCAGACCGGAGAGGGTCTGCGAGATACCGCCGGGCGTTCCCTGACGGGAGACGCCGCCGTCGGTGCGCTGGCACGGCTTGTGCGCGACAATGACAAAAAGTATCGCGCTGCCTTCCGAAAGATCGGTGACTCGCTGAAGATTCTGGCCGCGCGTGCCCGCGACGAGGGTGAGCGTGAGCGTGAGGACGAGGAGGACGAAGACCGCACCCACGATGAGGAGAGCGAACGCGAGGACGGGCGCGAGCGTGAGGGCGAAGATCGTACGCACGACGAGGAAAATGAACGCGGAGAACGACGCGAGGAGCGACGTGACGATACTCGCGACGGTGGCATCTTCAGCGGCGAGATCGATCTGCGCGATCCCGAGAAGGACGCGACGGGCATCAATCCCGGCGGTCTGCGCACCGCTGCGACGACCCCCGTCGCGCGCGATCATCTCGGGCGACGAGGGCGGGACTCCGCTGCCGGCGGCGGCCGCGTGCGGGTGCGCGATAGCGCGCATCTCGAGAACAGCTTCGCCGATTTGCTCTCGCGGGCCGAGTTGCTTCTGCCCGGTGTGCGTCAGCCTACGTGGGATGCTCACGCGCCAGCGCCGCAGACGCTGGGGCGCATGTGCGCCTTTCGACGGCGCGTGCTCGCGGAGGCATGGCAGACCGCCGACGGCCGCACCGCCATCGAGCCGGTCGCCAATGTCACGCACGACGACATCTCGCCGTTGTTGCGCCGCATGACCTGCGATGCGGTGCATGCGCTGTTCAATGGTGCCGCCGAGATGGCGCGTCACTCAAACAATCTCGGCGGTCTAGCGCCCGTTGTCGGCGCGCGTCGAGCCACCGCGGATCACAGTCCGACGTCCATCGCCGAGATCAATGCCGCGAATCGCAAATTTTACGAGAAGATGGCGCGGTGAACGCCCTACCAGAAAGGAGAACTTACATGATGAGTCTCACGAGGGGGCGCTCGGCCACGCGGGTCGTCGCTCCGAGCATCGTCCGGGCACTTTGGCTCGGGCGTATTCCTCCGAGAGAGCGCGGACTTCCAATCGTGCGCTCGCGACTGGTGCGTGCGCGCACGCGCGATGCGTTCAGCAACGCCCTGCTCTACAGAATGCCCTCAGGTATTCCTGGGGATGTCAACCGGGCATTCGCCGCCACCGAGGAGCCAAACATTCTCGACGCCAACTATCCGTTCCTAGCGTACGGATTATGCGGCGTCATCGACCAGACCGACTATCAGTTCCGGCCGGCCGGCGGCTCTACGACGAACAACAAGGAGGACGCGGCGGGCGTGCTGTATGGCATCCTGGTGCGCTGGTTCCCGACCAATCAGCCCACGACCACCGGATTCTTCGGCAGCAGCCCGCTGACTGAACCCTCGGCCAGTGTTCCGCCGACCTCCGGAATCTGCGACGTGCTGAAGCGCGGCTATATCACGGTCCTGCTTCAGGGTGACACGGCCGCGGAGCCTGGGATGCCGGTCTACGTCCAGGCCAACGGCGCCGATGCGAACACGACGACTGACCTATGCGGCGGCTTCCACGCCGCGAACGACACGGGGACGGTGCAGGCCGGCATCGCGGGAACAACTTACTTCAGAGGCGCGGCCGATGCGAACGGCAACGTCGAGATCGCCTGGAACTTATAGGTTTCGGGGCAGCAAGAGGAGAGACTGAAATGAGACTCAAGGATGCGCTTGCAGCTCCGCGAGCCGATGATCCGGTGCGTGCGCGCACGCGCGACGCCATGACCTTCGACCGACGCACAGTGGACAGTACGGGTGCGTTCCTGGAGGGCGAGCTGGAGCGTCTGGATCAGACGCTTCACATGCCGCTGGTCGAAGTCTCGTGGGGTCGAGACATCGATCTTCGTGAGGATGTCACCATCGCCGACGAAGCCTCCAGCTTCACGAACAGCACGTTCGCTGCGGCGGGCGGCATCAGTCCCACGGGTATCTCGTGGATCGGCAAGACCAGTGATGTCATTACAGGCATCGCGCTGGACATCGGCAAGACAGCCACGGCCCTCAACCTCTGGGGGATGGAGGTCAAGTACTCCATTCCCGAGCTGGAGAGCGCCATGCGGCTGGGGCGCCCGGTCGATCAGCAGAAGTACGCCGGGATGCAGCTCAAGCACCAGATGGACACGGACAATCTCGTGTACATCGGCGATTCGAATATCGGCTCATACGGACTCGTCAATTCTCCGCTTGTCACGGCTGGTAACGTGGCCGCAGGCGCGCAGGGCGGTACGACATGGTCGACCAAGTCGCCGGACGAGATTCTCAACGACGTCAATACGCTTCTGGATGCGACCTGGGCGGCCTCGGGCTATGCGGTGATGCCGCGACGACTTCTGCTGCCGCCGACCCAATACAGCTTCATCGTGTCGCAGAAGGTCTCGACCGCAGGCAACGTGTCGATCATCGAATTCCTGCGCGTCAACTCGTTGAGCAATGCTGCCAACGGCGTCCCACTTGAGATTCAGCCCCTCAAGTGGCTGACCGGTGGGGGCGCCGGCGGCACGTTGGGCAATCCGAACACGACCAACCGGATGGTGGCTTACTCACGCGATATCAATCGGGTGCGTTTCCCGATGACGCTCATGAGTAAGACTCCGCTGGAGTATCGCTCGATCTATCACGTCACTACGTACTTCTGCCGGATGGGCGCGGTCGAATTCGTATATCCGGAGACGGTGCAATATGCCGACGGCATCTGAGCCGGCGCCCCAGAGAGGAGAAAAAGTCAATGGTGGATCTCACGCTTCCACACCCCGTCCGTCTGCAGATCGGCGGCGGTCTGGACAAGCACGGCAACAGACAGCCCGCGCGCGTCTTCAATCTCAAGGCCGGCCTCAATCGTCTTGATGCCGACTTTGCGGACATCCAGGATCATCCGTACATCAAACTGGTTCTGATGGGCGCACCCCGCATTGCGGAGCCTCAGGTCAGACCATTTTCCGGCGAACAGCTTAAGCTGCTCGATCAGCTCGGACTGTCGCCGGAACAGCGAAAGCTGCTTGATCAGATCAATCTCACACCGCAGCAGCGCGCGGCGCTGGCGCAGCCGCGGCCGGACCTGTCGCCGCCTCCGGGCAGGATGGAAGATGATCCCAAGCCCAAGAGCGTCGTCGAGAAGACTGGCAAGGGCGGAAAATGATGAGGGCCGATCATTTGCTGATCGCGGCGGCTGTCGGCGACGACATGGCTGCAGTCGAGCCGCTGCGTCGGGCGCGTCGAGGCGAGGCTAAGTCGCTTGCCGAAATCAACAGCCGCAATCTCGATCACTATGGCAGCACGCCGCTTCCGCGACGCGAACCATCAAAGGATGGTCGCGAGATTGGCGGCGTGATCGACGAGAGAATGCATCCTCACCGATGACTATCACGCCGCAGCAGCTCGCGCAGAACTTCCCGGAGTTCGCCAACGCGACGAACTACCCAATGTCGCTGATTCAATTCTGGCTCGATCTGGCTTATCTGCGGCTGCGTACGCGGCGCTGGGGCACGTTGCTCGACTACGGCGCGCAGCTCTACGCCTGTCATAATCTCGTGCTCCAGTTCCAGGCGGCGCGCGCCGCCAACAAAGGTGGAGCACCGGGAATCGCGACCGGACCCGTGAGTAGCAAGGGCGTCGGGCCGGTCAGCGAAGGATTCGACGCTACCATTTCGTCTCAAGAGGGCTGGGCAAACTACAATCTCACGACTTACGGCACACGTTTCGCGGAAATGGCCAA
>JASHRH010000237.1 GCA_030037475.1 Acidobacteriaceae bacterium | reverse complement strand
TTGAGGGTCGGCCCGACATAGTCATTCCTAGCGAAGGGGCCTACCTCGATGAGATTTGGCCCACGGATCGACTCTTTATCGTCGGAATAAAGACAACTTGCAAAGATCGCTGGCGGCAGGTGCTCAACGAAGGGCGTCGCGTCGAGCGCAAATATATTCTCACGATACAGCCGGGAATTTCCGAAGACCAGCTTCGGGAGATGCGCGACGCTCATGTGTCTCTGATTGTCCCTCAGCCACTGCACTCCCACTATCCTGCGTCCAACGGCATTGAGCTTTTGAGCCTCGAAGAATTCGCCAGCCGCGTTAAATCCGCGCTCGGAATATGACCGACGTCCACACCCGCGAACAGCGCTCCCGCAACATGGCGGCGATCCGCTCGGTGAACACGAGACCCGAAGTCCGCGTTCGCTCGGCCCTCCACGCCCTCGGTTTCCGCTTTCGCCTCCATCGCAAAGACCTGCCCGGACGCCCGGACATTGTGCTCCCGAAGCACCGCACCGTGATCTTCGTCCACGGCTGTTTCTGGCACTGTCATCGTTGCAAATACGGCTCAGTCGTCCCCGCCACGCGCGCCGCTTTCTGGGCAGCCAAGCGCGCCGGCAACGTCGCCCGCGACCGCCGAAACGCCGCCGCTCTCCGCAGACTCGGCTGGCGCGTGCTGGTGCTGTGGGAGTGCGAGGTGCGCACGCAGGAGGGTGCGCTCGCCAGGCTCAGGAAGTTTCAAATCGGCGGGCCATCCTGATCGCGCCGACGGCTCGGCCCGCAAGGCCTTCGCCCTGGAGCACGGTTTACCATCAATCTGGATGCCCGATCCGATCCAACCCTCCTCTCTGGCCGATCTCTCCACTGAGGCGCGCAATCCTGCCTCCGAACGCCTCGACGAGCTTTCCGCCCTGGACGTCCTCCAGGTCATCCACGCCGCTGATCGCGAAGCCGTCGCCGCGGTGGACAGCGAGCTGCCCCGCATCGCCGCCGCCGTCGATGCCATCGCCGCACGCCTCGATGCCGGCGGCCGGCTCTTCTATAGCGGAGCCGGCACGTCCGGCCGCCTCGGCGTCCTCGACGCCTCCGAGTGCCCGCCCACCTACAACACGCCGCCCGATCTGATCCAGGGCATCATTGCCGGTGGAGACGTGGCGCTCCGCCGTTCGATCGAGCATGCTGAAGACGAATCCTCTCAGGGCGCGAGAGATCTTGAAGCTCATAGCTTCTCCGCCAGCGACGCGCTGGTCGGCATCGCGGCCAGCGGTCGCACACCGTACGTCCTTGGCGCCCTCGAGTACGCACGTCGGCTCGGAGCGCTCACCATCGGACTCGCCTGCGTTCCCGGCTCGCCGGTCGCCACGTCGGCCCGGATAGCCATCACCCCCGACACCGGCCCCGAGGTCGTCACCGGTTCCACGCGCATGAAGGCCGGCACCGCCACCAAGCTGGTGCTCAACATGATCTCGACCGCGGTGTTTGTTCGCCTGGGTTATGTCTATGGCAATCTCATGGTCAACGCTCAGCCCACCAACTCCAAACTCGCCGATCGTGCCGCCCGCATGGTTTCCGCGATCACCGGGCTGGCCGCGCCTCGCGCGCAGGAACTGCTCGCTCAGGCTGGCTCCGTCAGGACCGCCATCGTCATGCATCAACTCGGCCTGAGCCGCGCGGAAGCTGACCAGCGCCTGGCCGCCGTTCGCGGCCGCCTCCGCGATGCTCTTCAGTAGGAAATTCGGTGGCAGGAAGACGATAAACGCTTTACCCTAAGCCCTAAACCCTCGTCTTCCATGAAAGCCACATCCTTCGAATTCCGCTTCCGCATCCTGATCGCGATCCTGCTGTACGTCATCGGCTTTTGGGCTCCCTGGACGCGTTACGGCGCCGTTGCTCCCGATACCACCGCCTGGCTGGCGCTTTCCACCACGCTCGCCGGTTGGCACTGGCTGACCGTCAGCCAGGCTACGCTCCTCGTCACCTGTCTCGCCATTCTGTTCTGCTTTGCGGGAGCAGCCCTGCGCATCTGGGGCACCGCGTACCTTGGGTCCTCCGTAGTGCATTCCATGGAAATGCAGGCCGGGAGGATCGTGGCTTCCGGTCCTTACCGCTTTGTCCGCAACCCGCTCTACCTGGGAACGTGGCTCTTCTCGATCGGCGTTTCGATCCTGATGCCGCCCAGCGGCGCCATCTTCTTTCTTCTGGCTACGTTCCTCTTCTATTTCCGTCTGATCCTGGGCGAGGAACACTATTTGGCGGCGCAATTGGGCGAGCCATATCTGGAATACTGCCGGCGTGTGCGGCGCGTCGTGCCGAGCCTGCGCCCGCAGTTGCCTGCCTCCGGGCTGCAGGCACAATGGATGCAGGGGTGGGTCGGCGAAGTTTTCCCCTTCGCCTTCGCCTGCTGCCTGGCCGCGCTGGCGTGGCAGTACAATGCGCAACTGCTCATCCGCTGCGTGCTGATCTGTTTCGGGCTTTCTCTGCTTGCCCGCGCTGCATTGCCCAGGCCGCAGCTCGCCGGCCACTGATTGCTGGAGCGAAACCAGCGAAGGTGTACCTCAGAGCCGCAGTCCTCGACGCGGCTTTCCGCCGAAGAAACCGGGGCCCCCGGCACGCCAGCTTCAGGCGTGCCGGGGTGGAAAGAAAGCCGCACTGAACCGACCTTAAAAGACACAGCATCGCTGGTTTCGCTCTAGGAAGACTTTCCGACTGCCTGAATATCCTCTTCTTCCGAATCGTGCCTGCCGCCTATGGTTCCGCCGGTGGCCCAGAGGATGCAGGCGGCGAAGACGACCACAAGCAGGACCACCACTCCCCAGGTGTTTGGTGTTGCGACCATGATTTCTCCTCCTGTTGAAAAAGAAGAGCCAACCCTCGGAATGCGTTGCCCGCGTCCGGGGCAGATTTCCAGTTTCAGGACCCTGGATTCATTCGTGCTTCGCCGCGCCGGCATGTGGGGAGTCGGCGCGGTTGTTCCGGGTTATTGGGTCATTGCGTAATGTACAGCCGCTTCAATGGCGGCGATTTGCAGCGGAGCCCGGTGCGCGCGCTCGAGCGCCGCGTTCAGCGCGGGGACCTCCGTGCGCTTGAACTGCTCCCAGTCGGCGATCCTGGCCTGAGCAGCCATGCTCATCTGGTGAAAGATCGTCAGCGCGACAGCAGGAGCGGTGCGGTCGCCGCTCTCCACAACGCGAAGAGCGGCGCCAAGGCCACTGGCCGCCGCGGCCAGTCCGGGGCTGGCCTCGTCCTGGCCGCCACGAATCGCCGCGAGCTTTGCTTCGGCCTTGCGAACCGCAGCGGCCAGATCCGTCGACGTGCCGGGGGCGTCGACGTTGAGCTTTGTCAACTGGCTCTGAACGCCTTCCAGTTCCGCCATGGCTTTCCGGCTGGTTATTGCCTGCGCGTAGATGGTGCTCGCGAGCGTGTACTGCCGGGCCAATTCAGCCGGAGTGGCCGAGCAGCGCGGGTCCATGGTGACGCGCAGCGGACGCTCCAGAGTCGTGCCGTCCACGGTGAGCCGCACGGTGTAGTTTCCCGCAGGAACACGTGGTCCGGAAGGTGCGCCGAAACCTTCTCCGCCGCCCATGCCGCCGGAACTGCCGGAGTACAGATCCCAGATGAAACGGTGCTCGCCGGGCGTGGTCTCCAGCACCTGCGGTTTCGGGAACCAGCGCTCGGCAATGGGCAGCAGCATATGCATCGCTGGCGGTTTCTCCGCGCTGGAGTAATGGCGGATCACGTGTCCCCGCGCGTCCAGAATCTGCAGCGTGACCTGCGATGCATTTCCGCCCAGGTAGTAGTCGAGAATCGCGCCATCGGGAGGGTTGTCGGCCTGCGGCTCCTCAGGCGGGAGCGGGGTGCCGAGGAATCCATCGTTGTCCACGCGAACCGCCGTCGGCGGCGCGTACAGATACGCGCTGGAAAGGTGCTCGGCAGCGGCCGCAGCCTGGCGCAGCGGCGCGATATCGTCCAGCACCCAGAACGACCGCCCATGTGTGGCCACGATCAGGTCGCTGCCGTTGATGTTCATGTCGCGCATGGAGCTGACGGGAAGATTCAGCTGCAGCGGCTGCCAGTGCCCGCCGTCATCGAAGGAAACGTAGATACCGAACTCTGTTCCCGCGAAGAGCAGGTTCTTCTGTTGGGTGTCCTGCCGCACGGCGCGCAGGAAATCCGGAGATGCAATGCCGTCGACGGAAAGCGTCCAGGTCTTGCCGCAATCGTGCGTGATGAAGATATATGGGCTGCGATCGCCCATGCGATGACGATCCACGGCAGCATAGGCGGTCGCAGGATCGAAATACGAGGCCTCAATCAGCGATATCTTGCTCCACGGCCCCAGCGCCGTGAGCGCCGGTGGCGTGACATTGCGCCAGGTCTTGCCGCCGCCCAGCGTGAGGTGAATCAGCCCCGTGTCGCTGCCCGCCCAGATCTCGTCGGCGCGCAGAGGTGAAGGAGCAATGGTATAGACCACGCCATAGCCGCGCTGCGCGGCGTTATCAGGCGTAGTCGCTCCCGCATCGTTTGCACTGGGAACTGCGCCGGTCAGGTCCGGGCTGATCTTCTCCCAGTGCAGGCCGCCATCGGTGGTCTTCATCACGTACTGCGTGCCCAGATAGAGCGAAGTTTTGTCCGCCCGCGAGAAAACCAGGACCGGCGTCCACGGATCGCGATACTTCCGCTGATTGATCGGCGTGTCAAAGCCGCCCAGCGGCCATGGCGCGATGTCCTGGCTGAATGAGGTGCGCAGGTCGTGACGGCTCACGCCGCCGTAGGTGTCGGTGTAATAAACGATGTTCTCGTCCTTCGGATCGATGGCGATGTAACCGCTCTCGCTCCCGCCGGGCAGAAACCAGTCGCGCGTGTCCAGATGGCCATGATCGGAGCGGCTGTGCAGGGCGATGGCGCCGGAGTCCTGCTGCGCGCCGAAGATGTCATACGGGAATTTGTGATCGGTGATGACGTGATAGATCTGCGCGGTGGGCTGGTTGTACCAGGTGGTCCAGGTCCTGCCATCGTCCAGGCTCACTGTGGTGCCCTGGTCCACGCCCAGCACCATGTGGTTGGGGTCCTTCGGATCGATCCAGATCTGGTGGTAATCGTCGCCGCCGGGCGCCCCGCGCACAATCTGGATGGTCTTGCCGCCGTCGGTGGTGCGGTAGAGCGCGACGTTGGGAATATAAAGAACGTCAGGATTGGTGGGATCGATGGCCAGCGACATGAAATACCACGCGCGGCTCGTCAGCCGCGAATCGCTGTTCACCAGTTGCCAGGTGGCGCCGCCGTCGTCAGAGCGGTACAGCCCGGGTTTGCAGCCGGCAATGGCCGGTCCACCACCGGATTCCTCGTCAGTGCCACAGTTGATGGTGACGTAGACGCGCTGACCATCCGCGCCGACGGCGACGCCGGTGCGCGTCCAGCCTTGGGTCGGCAAACCGTGGCCGGAAATCTGCGTCCAGTGCTCGCCGCCATCGGTCGAGCGATACAACCCGTTGCCGGGACCTTCCAGCGGCGGATAGGTGCTCCATGGCGGGCGATGCGCGTTCCAGGTCGTGGCGAAAAGAATCTGCGGCTTCGCCGTAGCCATCGCGATGTCTGCGATGCCGCCATCGGGGCCTTGATCCAGCACACGCGTCCAGTGCTCGCCGCCGTCGGTGGATTTGTAAACGCCGCGCTGTGCGCTCGGGCCATAGGCATGGCCCAGCACACCCGCATAAACAGTCCGCGCGTCATGCGGATCCACCAGGATCCGGCTGATCTGCTGCGAATCATCCAGTCCGATATGCCTCCAGGTCCGGCCGCCGTCGTCGCTGCGGTAAACGCCGTCGCCGGAAGCCAGGTCGGAGCGGATGTCGGACTCTCCGGTGCCGACGTAGACCACGTTTGGATCAGATGGCGCCACGGCGATGGCTCCAATGGAGGCGACCGGCTCATGATCGAAGATCGGCTTCCATACCGTGCCCGCGTCCGTTGTCTTCCAGACGCCTCCATCGACACCGCCGAAGTAAAAGGTTGCTCCGCCGCCGGGCACGCCGCTGACGGCGACCACGCGGCCGGCGCGGAACGGTCCCACCAGCCGCCAGCGCAGTCCATTGAAGAGCTGCGGAGGCACACTCTGCGCCGCGGCCGGCATCGACAGAGGAAGCAGGAGAGAGAACAGCAACAAACTCGGGCGACGCAGAATGGGGATCTGGGCTGTTTTCATTGGTGCATCGATTGTGAGGGCGTACAGGCTCGTTTCGCAAGCGGCGAGGCCAACGGCCCGTCATGGTGACTCTCGTTCAGCCCAGGTGCACAATGTACTCCGAGATCGCATAAATCCACGGCGAAACAGCGGCGGCAACAGCCACTGCCCCGATCGCCAGCCCCGAAAGAACCAGCAGGGCAGACCACGACGCCTCGCGGAAACCTCGGCGATCCTCCACCAGACGCTCGACCCGAGCAGTTAATCCGGCATTCTGGGAATAGAAAGCGGTGCAGATGATCGGCGGGTTTGTGCTCGCGGCGCAGCGTGC
This sequence comes from Acidobacteriaceae bacterium, assembly GCA_030037475.1. Taxonomy (GTDB): domain Bacteria; phylum Acidobacteriota; class Terriglobia; order Terriglobales; family Acidobacteriaceae; genus Palsa-343. Next base: position 3,572 of record JASHRH010000237.1, on the reverse strand, counting down.
TGCTTTCAGCAGAGTTTCCGCCAGCAGAAGGGAGCGGACAGGGTCGCCACCCACGGCTTCGTCATCCGCGGCCCATTCGGCAGCTTCCTGCCAGTGCCTCATCCAGAAACCGCTGCCGAAAGAAAGCCGGGGAAGAAAGCTCAGGAAAAGCCGTTTCCAGTTGTCCCAATGAGCGGCGTGTGCCCGCTCATGTTCGAGAGCCAGTTCGAGAGCAGCTCGGCTCATGCCGCCGGTCTCTGTGAAGCCGCTCGATACGAAAACAACGGGATGGATGAATCCAGCCAGGGCAAAGATGGAATCGGCGCCCGGAAGCGTGAGGACAGCGATACGGCTCCGTCCCAGGAAGCGTGGAGTGCCGGCGCGTGTGCAGGCGCGGGTGAATCGCAGGGTCCGCACGGTGAGCCGCAGGCCGCCCAGGACGGAAAATCCGAACCAGAGAAATACCGCGCAGGCCAGCAGAAGGCAGGGACCGCTGACACCCTCCGACGCGTAATTCGGCTCATGACGCAGATATTGGGGGACGCACAGCGCCCCTGCGAACAGAACCGCAGCGAGCAACGGCCCCATCTGAACGAGATACAGAACCCGTTCTCTCTGCCGGGCGGAAACAGAACGCAAAAAGCCCAGGATCGGACGCGCCATCCCCGCCAGCATCAACTGCAGCGCCAGACAAATCGCTCCAATCCACACGGCGACCAGGCAAATCAGCCGGAATGCATAAGGAAGGTTCATATCAGCCCTCGTTGCCTCCCCGGGGATGCGTTTGCCCGGCGCGGGCTCGCGCGGATCGAATCTTCGATTCCAGATGATCGAGCAGCTCCGTATCGTAATGATGGACCGCATCGAGGAGACAGGAGATCAGCATCTCCGGCTGTGCGTCGGATTCTGTAAAGAAGCGGTGGATCAGGTCGGCGGCCCGCTGCCCTTCAACATCTTTCGCGGAAAGGGCGACGGAGTACAGGAAAGCCCGGTTCTGCTTCTCCCGGCGCAGCAGTCCCTTCCGGAACAGCCGATCCAGAGTGGTCATCACCGTGGTATACGCCAGCCCGGTGCTTAAACGCTCAGAGACCTGCTGAACGGTGGCGCTGCCCAGCCCCCGCAGGACCGACAGAACCTCCCGCTCGCGTCGGCCGAGGCGCGCGACGGAAGGTGTGGATTGCTCCTTCTCTGCTCGGTTGGTCTGCGGACAGGATCGCTCGCGGAAGACAGCGGCGCCGGAAAAGGAGTTTAGCTCAGCCATGACATCACCTGAGGATGCTTACCATGTTATGCCCTGAATCGCGGCGCCAGCGAGCGATCGCCGCAGAGTGACAGCCTTATGCTTCTGTTACTAGCTCTGGTAGTAGAGCGCGCCTTGCCGTACTTCTGATCCTGAGCCCCGCTCGAAAGGGGCGTATCGGTATTGAGGGTGTTTCTGGAGAGCCATGATCAGAATCCGCGTGCTGTTGCCGGGCTTGCTGTTGTTCGCCGCTGCTTTCGCAGTCTACGCTCAATCGCCGGACACCGGCGCTTTGCGCGGCGCCATTACCGGGCCGAACGGTGAACCGCTTGCCGGCGTCACGCTGACCATCGAGGATGCACAGCATCATGTAATCCGGATGGCGCGTTCCGGGCCGCGCGGAGACTTCGCGGCGGAGGGATTGCCGGCCGCGCAGCCGTTGACGCTTCACGCGGTTTATTCCGGAATGGCTCCGGCGCAGTCGCAGGCGCTGACGCTGGTGGGCGGCGCGACGGCGACCGTGCGTCTGCGCATGGCTTTGGCCAGCGTGCACTCGCAGGTGGTGGTCAACGGCATCGCCGGCGAAGTGCGGACCGACGAGCCGCAGCTGGGCGACACCCTGAGCCGTACGCTGATCCAGGCCATGCCGCTGCTCAATCGGCGCATCACTTACCTGCCGTTGTTGAATGCCGCCAACCGCCAGGCCATCAATCAGGGCGACATTTTCATGAACCAGGATCTCATTACCGCCAACGGCACCGGCCGCCGTCAGACCTGGTTTGAAGTCGACGGCGCCAATGCCGATGATATGTGGGCTCGTCAGACCATCTTCACCAACGTTCCCATCGATGCCATCGCCGAAATGACCGTTCTCGACAATGCGTTCGCTGCCGATTATGGCTTCGGTGAAGGCGCCGTCGTCAACATCGTCTCCCGCACCGGTGGTGCGCACTTCCACGGCGACGTCCTTGGCCTCTGGCGGCCCTCCGGTCCTGAAGCAAAACTCTCCGGCTTTTCCACTTCGACGGCGACCAGCGGCAACGACATCGTGAACGACACGCTCGATCAGGGCGCAGCCACTCTGGGCGGCCCGATCTTCCGTGGCGGCAACACGTATTTTCTCGGTTCCGGCGAATACAGCTACCAGGATCGCGCCTCCCCGGTCATCTCTCCCCTTGACGCCGGCAACTTCGTCGGCCATTACCGCGATCTCCTGGGCTTCCTGCGCTTTGACCGCACTCTCAGCGACACGCAGCGCGTTTTCCTGCACCTGGGCGCTGACGGCTTTTTCGATACCAATCCGAACGGCATCGTCGGCGGCGAGACGCTGCCCAGCGTGGACCGCGTCTTTCACCGCCGCACCTATACCGTCGAAGCTGGCGACACGCTCGCTCTGGGTTCCAGCGCCGTCAACGAAGCTCGCCTTCAGTTTCAGCTTGCATCGCCCATCACCCAGTTCTCTCCGGTCGTTTACGGGACTGAATTTGAGGTGCCCATCACGGGCGCCGCCACCTTTGAATCCGGCACCTCGCAGTCCGCACTGCTCATGAACCACCAGTACGAGATCGCCGACAACCTTACCCTCGATCGCGGCCACAATGAGCTGCGCCTCGGCTTCGATGTCATCCATGCACGCAACGGCGGCAACAGCAAGGAGTTCGGCGGGCCGATCTATGACGGCGAATTTGTTTACAACGCCTGTCCCCCGCCGGGCGCCGCTTCCATGACTGAGGCGCAGATCGTCGCGTACTGCGAAAGCCCCGCCTACCTCGATAACCTCAGCAACGTCGCCAGCTATACGCAGAGCTACGGCAATGCCGATTATGTCGTCGATGACACGCTGGCCGGCGCCTTCGCTCAGTGGGACGCGCACCCCACCAGCGACCTCACTCTCAACCTCGGCCTCCGTTACGAGGTCCAGACCTTCACCGATGCCCGCAACAACTGGTCGCCGCGTGTCGGCTTCGCCTACAACGTCGCCGGACACGGCACCACGACGGTCCGCGGCGGTTTCGGCATCTACTACTCGCAGATCATCGACGACTCCGAAGCCAGTTACGCGCTGACCGGACCCACGGGCGTCTTTAATTATGTGGCGGCGCCTGGGCAGCCGGGTTTCCCTACGAGCGTTTCGGCCGTCCCGCTGCCGGCGTTTCCTCCTGGAGCCGTCGCTCCGCTGCGCAGCCTTTACATTCGTCCAGGTCGCGCTTCCTATTACAACCAGTTCTTCCCCACCAGCGATCTGCTCGGTTATCCAGGCGAGCTGATCAACCCTTACAACGAGCAGTGGACACTCGGTGTCGAGCAGCAACTCGCCCCCGGATGGGTTTTGGCTACCGATTATGTCGGCTCG
>JASHRH010000236.1 GCA_030037475.1 Acidobacteriaceae bacterium | reverse complement strand
GCTCGGAGGGCTCCACGCCCTCGCTGCCAAGCAACGAGAGCGAAAGCCGTTTGATGCGAATACCGTTAGCGAAAGGGCCGACGAAGTTGCCGAGGCGCTGAAGCGGGTAGCCACATCTGGCACCTGGGACCAGCTCAAAGCTGCAGTCTCGCCCATCTTTCAGGGGTTGCTTGACGCTGTTCGCGCAGCGGACCGCGAGCTCGGCGACGCCGCGCACAATCTCCAGTGCGCCGACGAGGAGACGAACATCCTGTGGTGGCTGGAAGGCGGATGCAGCCGTGATATGAACAAGCCGTGGACTGCTCTCAAGGAAGGCGCCGCGATCATCGCGGGAACCGAGCTGGCCGACCTCACTGATGTCACCCACGGGCCCTGCGACGCGACTGCTCTGTTGGAGCGCGTGCTTTCGGAATCCAAGGCCAAGGGGAAGGACACGTCCTTGGCCACGTACGTCAACGCCCTTCCCGACGAGTGGGCTCGCGAACGGAAAGGCCAAGCCGACGACAGCACGCTCGATCTGGCGCCACTCTCGCTCGCCATCGTTCGTCGCGCAAATAGCGACACTGCGAGCTGGCAGCAGTACTTCGATGCTTCTAGCGGGATGAAGTCGTCCACCCAATTTACGGCCGGCCATGTGGCCCGTCAGGCATACGTCGAGGCGATCATGTTGCGAACGCTGGCCGATACCGACACGGAGGAATGACATGGCTGACGCCGCTGAGGGGACCGAACCCGCCGAAGAAACGGAACCGGAGTTCATCGAGTTGTTCTCTGGCGCTGCGCTGAGCGCAAGCGATGCGGAGGTGATCACGCTGCGTTCGAGGACGCACCTCGTGGTCTTCGCCGGAGCCGAGGGGAGTGGAAAGACCACGGTGCTGACGTCGATCTACGAGCACTTGAACCAGGGCACCTTCGCAGGATTCAAGTTTGCCGGGTCAAGGACGCTGCTCGGCTTTGAGGAGATCTGTCATTTGAACCGGCTCGTGTCGGGTGGGGCGCAACCGGACACCCAGCGCACGAGATTGACGGACGAGACGAAATATTACCATCTGACTTTGAGCCCGACAGAGCCCGCAACTGCTCGCCGCGAAGTCCTCTTGTCGGCGATGTCGGGCGAGATATTTCGCATGGCGAGGGATTCGCGGGAAGACGCGGAGCGGCTCACTTTCCTTCGTCGAGCGGACACCATCGTTGTGCTCGTTGATGGCGAGCGACTCGCGACGCCCGCGCAGCGGACGAGTGCGGAGGCTGACGCGGCCGATATCCTCGAGAGCATGCTCGACGCAAACATGGTGAGCCAGAACTGCCGCGTGGAGATCGTGTTCTCGAAACTCGATCGCATCGCAGCGGCTGGGCGGGCCGCCTTAGACTTCGGCGCGAAGACCCAGGAGAAGTTCAAATCGAAGTTCGGAGTGCGCGTTCAGAGCCTTTCATTTCGGCGAATCGCGGCACGGCCTGCGCCATCTTCGGTATCAGACAACTCGGACGGCGGCCTCGCAGACGCATTCGTCGCATGGACAAGCCTTGCTCCGTCCTCGTCGATGGACGCGCAGCTCGGCCAGCCTGCTCCTTCCCGTGACGGCCGCGAATTTGGCAAGTTCGGCTGGAGGTACTCCGAGCGGAAGAAGAGGGACCCATGAAAACGTCGGCAAACCTTCTTTTCATCGGCCTGCCCGGCTCAGGAAAAACTACCTTTCTGGCGGCGCTGTGGCACGTCCTCAGCGACGGAAGCGGCGCGACGTCACTGAAGCTGACGAAGCTGAGTGGCGACCGTGCCTACCTCAATCAGATCACAAAGGAATGGCGAGAGTGCTCGCAAGTACTACGCACGAATCTCCAAGCTGAGCAGGTCGTTGTCCTCCATCTGGACGGCGAAGGATTTGGAACCTTCGACCTTTCGATCCCGGACCTGGCGGGCGAAGCGTTCAAGCAACAGCTGTCTGATCGGCGGATAAGCCGCCGCCATGATGCCTTTGTCCAAGAGGCGACGGGTGTGATGCTGTTCCTTCATCCCGACATCCAGAAGGGTATACAGCTCACTGTGGCGCGGCGTCTGGAGGCCGAGCTGCTGGGCGTCCACGAAGAGGTGGCGGGCGCTGGTGCGGACAACACCTGGTCGCCTGAGCTGCTCCCGACGCAAGCCAAGCTCGTCGAGCTCCTGCAGTTCCTCCTCGAGCGTACGCAGCGGAAGCTGCGAGTTGCCGTCGTTGTGTCCGCGTGGGATCTCGTTGACAAATTCGGGGCTCCCCACGAGTTTGTGGCACGGGAGCTTCCGTTGCTGCAGCAGTTCCTGGAGGTGAACGACGACTTGTTCGAGTACTCCGTTTTCGGGGTGAGCGCTCAAGGCGGCGACATCACCGTCGCGGCGGAGAAGCAGACACTCCTCGAGCTCGATGATGCACTGAAGCGCATCAAAGTGCGACAAGAGCAGCAAACGAGTCAAGACATCACGAAACCAATCGCGTGGCTTTTGGGGAACAGGTAGCTCATGGCATTTGTGAGCGTCCATCAGGCGATCCACGGCTACCGTGATGGCCACCGCTTGCTGAGCAGTTCGACGCCGCTGAGCGCGGACGCGACGCGGGCGATGCTCGTGTTGAGCGACATGTCCGGTCCATCGATGCTGCCTGGTTTCGACGAGTACCTGACCGGATATCCGTTGCCGAGCTCGGAGTTCTTTGTCTTGGCGAAGACTTGGTACGCGCAGGAGATGCAGCGTCCTGGCTGCGTGTGGACGCATTCACTGCTCATCCCTCGGACACAAGTTCCCCATGTCGCGGCGGCCGCTTTGCTGGAGAAGTTTCGCCGTCCACAGATCGAGGGTGTGGAGAAGGCTGCCGCCACGCCAATCGTGTTCGATGACGCTGGTGGCGGTTCCAGCGCGGGCGGGTCCGGCGACCGGGCTGTCACTGCTGCGTTGGTTGGTGCTATTTTGGGGCAACCGCGTCCCGTGATCGTTGCCGTGGACACGGCGTCCGAGCTTGAAATGGCCGTACTTCAGCTTTGGGAGGAGCTGTGGCCTACCGAGAAAGTAAGATTTTCCTTCTGCACGGGCGCGCTGATGCCGCGCTCGAACGCTGGTACGCTGCTTGATCTGCAAGCAGTCCCTCGTGCGATTCCGCCATCGCAGTTCCGCAAGAACGCCGGTACTGTGTTTGTGCTTGATCTTCGTGCTCCAAGCAAGACGGAGGCGTGGGTCGACTTGGTGATCGACAGTGCGGCGTGCGGCAAAGAGACGTTCCGAACTTGGCTTGAAGCTGCTGCTGGGGCCGATGCTGGCCGTTCCGTCGTTCCGAGCCTCGCACCCGTCTTCAGCGAGTGGCAGGCCTCCAATTCGTCGGCTCGGTCCGTTCTTGCGAGCGTCGTCGACGCCAAAGACCTCGATGTGAGCGTGCGGAGCCGGCTGGTTGGGATGGCCTTCGAGCGCGCCGACGTGGAGGCCGGGGTGACTCGACGGCGTGAGTTGCTTCAGGGTCTGTGCGGGCACCGCGACACCGATCTCGCCCCGATTGCGTCGGCGCTCGAAGACCAGACCCGGAGACTCTTCGAGGACTCGCGATCGGAAGGCATCACACTGGTTCTCTCGCTCCTCGGAAGTGAACTGACCGAAGTTGGGGAGCGTGTGTTGCACGCCGCGGTGCTTTTGCTGCTGCCGAGTGACCTCGAGACGTTCGGGGATGCGCAGATCCCATTTCTATCGACGATCGTTGGGGCGAACCCGACGCTTGCGTCGTCGTCGGCGCTGTGGAACCGGGTAGGCAGCCAAGGCGCGGAGGTGCTCTCGCGGCTCGCTGCGATGAACCTCAATGACGAGCAGCGCCGCGGCGTTGTCGACGCGGTCCTTTGGTCAGGACGTGATGTGTCGGTAGACGCGCTGGTTTGCTTCGGCGGGAAGATTGCCATCTTGCAAGGGCTCACGGCGCTTGCCTCCGGGGACATTCAGTTTTCCTGGCAGTGGCGTTCGGTTCTTTCTTCGCAGTCGGACACCGTGCTCGAATGGCTCGAGGGCCTGTCGTCTCCGTCGCCTCGCGATCTGGAACTCACCAGCCGGCTCTTGAACCCGAAGACCACCCAGTCACGGCTCGCAACGGTCTGGAAGAACGGCACCGCGAGCGGAGGCTCGATCATGCCCCGCGTGGCTGCGTTTGGTTTGACGCTGGCTTTCTGGGAGGACAGCGTGAACTCACCGCTTCTCGCAGAGTGCTTCCAGCCCAGCTTTGACGCTGCCGCCAATTCAAGTCTTGAGTACGAGGAGTGGGACTGGATTCGTGAACAGGCACCGCCCGTGTCCTGGTGGCGTGAGTGGGACAAGTGTGAACGGCTCGCGGCAGCTCTAGCTCGCCTGCTGGAGAGGCAGAGCGCATCGTTGGAAACCGTTTTCAGGATCGTCCGCAGCCGCCAGGCGATCAAAAAGGTGGCGGCCGTACTCGACGACGAGAGGGGCATGCGACCGTACCTAAAGTCATTGCGGAAGACGGCCGAATCCCCTTCCATCGGAACTCCCGAGCAGCGTGACGCGCTACTGAAGGGCCGGTAATGAGCCTACTGCCAGCAGCTTGCATAGTCGTGGCTGAGGAAACCTTTCTCGACCTGGGCCGTGGAAATGCGAGCGGCGTGCTCGGAGAGGAAGACGTCAATGAGCTCGGATTGCGACTTCGTCAGTCACTTCATGTGTACTCTATGACGCGCGACCCGAAAGCGATCTTGCGCTTCACGCGCCCGCCGGGCACGGCAATGCGGTCGCCAGTGGGCACCTGTGTCGTGCGTCGCTCGATGTAATCCATCTCTGCCTGGGGCGGCTTGGGCGAATAACCCAGCCGGCGTAGTGCCTGGTATCCGATGTCGATGAGAGGGGTGGCCGGAATCGGCTTGCCTGACAGCATCGAGGGCTTGGCGCGC
>JASHRH010000004.1 GCA_030037475.1 Acidobacteriaceae bacterium | reverse complement strand
CTGGAGGAAGCGCAGCGGGGATTCAGTTTTCAGGCGGAAGGGCCCCTGGATATGCGGATGAATCCGCGGCAGGGGATGACCGCCGAACAGGTGGTAAATCAGATGGGCGAAAAAGAGCTCGCCGATGTGATTTACGAATTCGGAGAGGAAAGGAGGTCGCGGAGAATCGCCAGAGCCATTGCTCGGGCGCGGCCTGTGACGACGACGGCGCAACTGGCCCGAATCGTCGCGGCCGCCGCCCCGGCAATGAAACCGCAGCGCGGGCGGCACTACGACCCCGCCGAGCAAGCTCATCGGATTCACCCGGCGACCAGGACCTTTCAGGCTCTCCGCATTTATGTGAACGCCGAGCTGAGCGAGATTGACGCGCTGCTCGAAGCAGCTCCGGGGCTGCTGAAGCCGGGCGGAAGGCTGGTGGTGATCAGCTTCCACTCGCTGGAGGACCGGAGGGTGAAAGATGCGCTGCGCGAGGGAGCGCGGCAGGGAGTTTGGGAAGTGCTGACGCGGAAGCCGGAGACGGCGGAAGCGGAGGAGACGGATCGCAATCCGCGGGCACGCAGCGCGAAGCTGCGGGCGGCGGAGAGGAGGTAAGACAGCTATTGGCTCTTAGCTGTTAGCTTTTAGCGAAACGCCAGGGACAGGAGGGCATCGCTGACAGCTAAAGGTTATCGACTAATAGCTGGAATGAGGATCGGGCTGGGGCTGTCCCACCGCAGTACATGGCGAAAGTAGTTCAGACGACCCGCAAGACCATCCCTTCCACACAGCAGCGGCTCTGGCCCGGTCGCTTTGGAAGGAGCAGGAGACAGTAGTTAGTAGTCAGCGATCAGTAGTCAGCGCAGAGGTGAGGCGAGTATGGCGACACAGGCGATAGCGGCGCAGGGATTGATGGGCATGGGGCGCAGCACCGAGCAGATCGCCCCGCGCGACCAGGCCGAGCTGGTGGCCGAGCACAACGCGCGGATGCTGGCCGTGCAACGGCGCGCCCGGCGCGGGCCGACGCCCGAAGCGCTGTTCACCAAGCACATCGACAACTCGCGGCTGCAGACGATGGCCGATCCGGCACGGTCGCGGGAGATGCGCACCTTTGCCTGCGCGATGGCGGTTCTGCTGTCGCTGCTGCTGATTTATGGATGGCAGCACTTCTCCGCCATCGAATACGGCTACCGGATTGCGACCGAGCGGCAGCAAATGCAGCAACTGCAGGAGCAGAATCACGAGCTACGACTGGCGCAGGCGCAGCTGACGAGCCCGGAGCGCATCAACGCGCTGGCGCAGCAACTGGGGCTGGCGGCTCCACAGCCGGGCCAGGTGGTGCTGCCGAACGCGGAGACCAGCGGCAACACCGCGGTCATGGCGGAGGCCACGGTGCCGGGCATTCCGGCGAATCAGTAGCCCTTAACTTTCGGGAGGAGATCGTTCTCCGGTGAGCCGCTCAGCATCCTCCTCTGAATCTTCCTCGCGGCGAGCGGGCTCGCCTTCATTGCGACAAAAAAGCGGCACTCGGCTCGCCACGCCGATGCGGCGTATCCGCATGGTGCTGGTGCTGGCCGGTTTCGCGCTGTGGGCCATGGTGATCGTCGGCCGGCTGGTGTGGCTGCAGGCCATCCAGCACAGCGAGTGGCAGGAGCGCGCCGACCGGCAGCAGGAACGCACCTTTGCCGTGGCGCCGCGGCGCGGCATTCTCTACGACCGCAATCTGCACGAACTGGCCATGACGGTCACGGCAGACTCCGTGTACGCGGTGCCGGAGGAGATGGCGACCGAGGCGACCAAAGAGCAGGACGCTGAGAAGCTGGCGGCGATTGTGCACCGGGATCCGCTGGATCGTTTCACCGAACAGAAGGAAATCCTCGCGCGTCTCAACGCCTCGCGCGCGTTTGCGTGGGTGGCCAGGAAGCAGCCGCCGGCGACGATCGCGCAGGTGAAGGCGCTGCACCTGAAGGGAATCTATTTCCAGAAGGAATTCAAGCGGTTCTATCCGGACCAGAACCTGGCGGCGCAGGTGCTGGGCTATGTGGGCCTGGACGACGACGGCCTGGCCGGCGTGGAGGAGGCGTTCGACAAGCAACTGCATGGCGTTCCTGGACGGATGCTGACGGCGGTGGACGCGCGGCGGCACGTGCTGGCCAGCCAGGAGCGCGATCCGAAGGCCGGCGAGAACCTGGTGCTCACGATCGACTCGAACATCCAGTTCATGGCGGAGCAGGCGCTGGCGTGGAACATGCAGCGCACCGGCGCCGAGCACGGCACGGTGGTGGTGCAGGATCCGCACACGGGACAGATTCTGGCACTGGCGGTTCAGCCCAGTTTCAATCCCAACGATTTCCGCTACACCAGTCCCGATCTGCTGGACGACCGCGCGGTGACCGACGTCTACGAGCCGGGGTCGGTATTCAAAATCGTGACGTACTCGGCGGCGCTCGATTCCGGCGTGGCCACGCCCGACGGCACGGTGGACTGCGAAGGCGGCCAGATCAACATTGCGGGACGCATCGTGCACGACGCGCCAGGCGAGCACTACCACGTCATCACAGTGACGAAGGCGCTCGAGGTCTCGAGCGACGTGGGCGCCATCCAGATGGCGCTGCGCATGGGGAAAGATACTTTCTACAGGTACATTCGCGATTTCGGATTCGGTCAGAGGACAGGGATCATGCTGCCCGGCGAGACGCGCGGGCTGCTGAAGCCGCCGGACCGGTGGCAGCCGACGACGATCGGATCGATCCCCATGGGCCAGGAGGTCGCGGTGACGCCGATCCAGGTGGCGACGATGGTGTCAACGGTCGCCAACGGAGGAGTGTATCTGCCGCCGCACATCGTGCTCAACATGGCGCAGGACGCCGCGGGGCACCTGGAGCCGGCGGCGTTTCGTCCGGAGTATGAGCTGCCGAACCCGCTGCCCGCGGGCGCGCGTCGGGTGATCAGCGAGCTGACCGCGGCGCAGATGCGCCAGATGCTGGAGGGCGTGGTGCTGTACGGCACCGGCAGGCCGGCGCAACTGAACGGCTACAGCGCAGCAGGCAAGACGGGAACGGCACAGAAGATCGACCCGAAGACGCACACGTATTCGCATACGGATTACGTGGCGTCGTTCGTGGGCTTTGCGCCGGTGAACAATCCGGCGGTGACCATCGTGGTGGTGATGGATTCGCCGCACAAAGGCGGTCCTGCCGGACACTACGGCGACGTGGCGAGCGCGCCGCTGTTCGAGAAGCTGGCGCAGGAGATTCTGGAGTATCTGGGCGTGCCGCACGACCAGCCGATGAAGCCGGCGAGACTGGTGGCGGCAAACAACGCGGCGGCGGAACGAATGGCCGCGGAGGAAGAGAACCCGCCGCAGAACCTCGACGATCTGGAGTCGCTGTTCGCCGAGGCGAACCACTTGCCGGCGGACGATCCGTTGAGCGCAGAGAGCAGAGCACAGAGCGCAGAGCTCAGCGAGCGGTCAGCGATCAGCGATCAGGGGACAGCGAGCGATCAGAGGTCAGCGATCGGCGATCAGGGCTCAACAGCCCGCAGTCAGCCGCCAGCGGCCAGCGGACAGATATCAGCGGCAGCCTCGGCGGCGGCGCCGACGGCCAGTCCGCCGGGGTCGGTCGCCGTGGCGAGCAATCAGGTTGCGGTGCCGTCGTTCGCGGGCAAGTCGCTGCGGCAAGCCGTGGTGGAAGCCAGCGCGTCAGGGCTGGGATTGCACGTGGTCGGTTCGGGCATCGCGCGCCAGCAGGCTCCCGCGGCGGGAACCATGGTGCCCGCCGGCACGGAAGTCGTGGTGCAGTTCGAACGCTGAGCCCTGGCCGGGCGGCGGACTTTCGATCCGGCATTGCAGAAATGAGGAGATCGTATGCGGGTGTTGAAAGCGTTCGCTGTCGCGTTCTGCGTTGCATCTGCGCTGAGCGCGGGCGCGCAAACGGGCGGATGGCAACCATCGCCGGGACACAGGCAGATTCCGATCTGGCCGGGAACCGCGCCCGACGCGCGGCCTTTCACGGGACCGGATACCGTCAGGACGGATACCGTCAATCTCGTCGCGGGCAGGCCATATCTCTACATCAACAACGTCTCGCGGCCTACGATGACGGTCTACTCGCCGAAGGGAAGGAACACCGGCGTCGCAGTGGTGGTCTTTCCCGGCGGCGGCTATCAGATTCTCGCCATCGATCTGGAAGGCACGGAGGTTTGCGACTGGCTGACGGCGCACGGCATCACCTGCGTGCTGCTGAAATATCGCGTGCCCGGGGAGAGCAGGTATCCGCTGTCGGGGCCTTATCCTGACTCGCCCCTCGCGCTCCAGGACGCCCAGAGGACGGTGGGGCTGGTACGGAATCACGCGGCGGAGTGGGGCATCGATCCGCACAAAATCGGCGTGCTGGGATTCTCCGCTGGCGGCAGCCTGGCAGCGCAGATCAGCACTCACTACGAAAAGCGCCTGTATCCGGTGGTCGATGCCGCGGACCGGGTGAGCTGCCGTCCAGATTTTGCGGCGGCAATTTATCCGGGACATCTGTCGTGGTCCGACACAAGGCTGGAGATGAATCCAAACGATCCTGTCACGCGCGAAACGCCGCCGACCTTCCTGGTGCAGGCGGAGGACGACCATGTGGACGGCGTGAACCAGGCGCTGGTTTATTTCATCGCTCTGAAAGATGCCGGCGTTCCCGCGGAGATGCACCTGTACGCGCAGGGTGGGCACGCATTCGGATTGCGCCCGACGAAGCTGCCGATCACGCGGTGGCCGGAGCTGATGGAGACGTGGCTGCACACCATCGGCGCGCTGCCGCGGGACTGAGCAGCGTTCAGCCGCGCGCATGCCATGGCGCATCAACTCCGAATCTTCCGGTCGAATCCTTCCCAGGTCATGCGAAACTCGTTGCTCCTGCCCCGCCACTTCTTTTTGGGGCGCCAGTCGATGGTTCCGCGGCTGAGGGTCAGCGTTCCAAAGACCACCCCATTGGTCTTCACGGTGACTTTCAGATCGCAATTCTCAATGTCCACGGCCTGGCGGAACCGCACGCTGATTTCATGTGCCATAGAGAACCTCTCCGCTCGGATTGCGAACCATATTACAGGCAGACAATACGCGCTTAGAATCAGCTTGAGATGCGATTCGAAGATCTGCTGAGCGGGGCGGAAGTGGTGCGGCGCGCAGGGCCGAACGCCGAGATTGCGGGCGTGGAGTTCGACTCACGGCGCGTCGGACGCGGCTCGCTCTTCCTGGCCATGCAGGGCGGAACGACGGACGGGAATCGGTATATCGGCAGGGCGATGGAGCAGGGCGCGGCGGCGGTAGTGACGGATTCCGCGGCGGCCTTTGCGGAAACGGCGCGGCGATTCCCGGAGATTGCGGTCGCCGAGGTTCCGGCCGGAGGCGGACGGCGCGCCATGGCGGCCATCGCGATGCACTTCTTCGGGCATCCGGAACGGCAACTGGCGCTGAGCGGCGTGACCGGGACGAACGGCAAGACGACGACAGCGTTTCTTCTGGACGCAATGCTTACCACCCCAGCGCGCAAGCGCGCCGGGGGCCCCGGCAACGGGGCTGGTCGCAGAACAGTACTCATGGGGACGATTGAGAATCACGTGGCGGGCGCGGTGCGGCCGGCGGCGCACACCACGCTGGAGTCGCGCGACCTGCTGGCGCTGCTGCGTGAGGGAGTGGACGCAGGCGCGACCGAGGCGGTGATGGAGGTGTCGTCACACGCGCTGGCGCAGGGGCGCGTCTACGGGCTGCCGTTCGACGTGGCGATCTTTACGAATCTGACGCAGGATCATCTGGATTTTCACGGCACGATGGAAAACTATTTCGCGGCGAAGCGGGCGCTCTTCGACGGCGAGAACGGCGTGGTTCCGCGCGTGGCTGTGGTGAATGTGGAGGATGCGTATGGCGCGGTCCTGGGCCAGGTGGCGCGGGAAGCGGGCGCGCAGGTCCTCACGTATGGGATCAGGACCGGCGATTTTCGCATTGAAGACGCGCGGATGGGCGCGTCGGGAATGACCTTCCGGATGGTATCGTCGCAGGGCAGCGTCGAGATGTGCACGCGTCTGACGGGACGAGTCAATCTCTATAATCTGCTGGCGGCGAGCGGCGCGGCTGTCGCGCGCGGTCTGACGCTCGAGCAGATCGCCGCGGGCGCGGCATCGCTGGCCTGCGTGCCAGGGCGCTTTCAGACCGTCGATGCGGAGCAGCCTTTCACGGTCGTGGTCGATTACGCGCACACGGATGACGCACTGCGGAACCTGACCGCGCTGGCGAGGGAATTTGTCGGACAGGAGCATCGCGTGATCACGCTGTTCGGCTGCGGCGGCGATCGCGACCGCGCCAAGCGTCCGAAGATGGGGCGCGCGGCGGGCGAGGGCAGCGATTTGGTGGTCCTCACGTCGGACAATCCACGCAGCGAGGATCCCGAAGCGATTGTGGCGGACGCGTTGCCTGGGGTGACGGAAACGGGCACGGAGTTTGTTGTCGAGGTGGATCGAGCGCGGGCCATCCGGCGGGCCATCGAAGCGGCGCGGCCCGGCGACATCGTTCTGCTGGCCGGCAAGGGCCACGAAAAGGAGCAGGTGCTGCGCGACGGGCCGATCCCGTTCGACGATGCCGAAGCAGCGGCGGCGGCGATCCGGGCCTGGCCGGCCGGGCGGACGGACGGTTCACCCACGACCACATCTGGCGGCTCCGGGGAAATTTCACGAGGAGCCCGCGCATGAAGCTCACGCTGGAGCAGGCCGCGCGCTGGCTGGCGGCGGAGGTTTCCGGAGTGCACGCGTCCGATGTGGCGACGGGGTACTCGATCGACTCGCGCACGCTGCAGCCGGGGGATCTGTTCTTTGCCATTCGCGGAGAGCGATTCGACGGGCACGATTTTGTGGCGGCGGCGTTCGAGAAGGGCGCGGTGGCAGCGGTGGTATCCAGGGAAAGGGTCGGCCCTCAGGGGCTCATGCCCTTATCTGTTTCGGCGGTTAACGGCACGGCTGACCACCCCAGCGCGCAGGCGCGCTGGGGACCCCGGGCTGAAGCCGTGCCCCTTCAGAGCGTTGCTGAGCCCGCATCCGCCAAAGGCGGGCAGATGCAGGACACCCAGGATCATCCCGCCCTGTCCGGCCAAATGACCGCCGGACAAGGGCGGGGCGCCCTGCTGGTGGTGGAGGACACGCTCGTCGCTTTGCAACGGCTGGCTTCCAGCGTGCGGCGGCATTGGGGCCGGAGGGTGATTGGCATTACCGGCTCGGCGGGCAAGACCACGACGAAGGATGCGGCAGCCGCTGTTTTGAGCGCGAAGTTCCAGGTGCTGAAGTCGCAGGGAAATCTGAACAACCACTATGGGCTGCCGCTGCAGCTGCTGCGCCTGGAGCCGGAACACGACGTGGCCGTCATCGAGATGGGCATGTCGCACGCCGGGGAGATTGCCGCTCTCTGCCGCATGGCCGCGCCGGATTGGGGCGTGGTGACCAACGTCGGCCAGGCGCACGCGGAGAATTTTGCCGATGGCATCGCCGGAGTTGCCCGCGCGAAGTACGAGCTGGTTGCCGGCCTTTCCCGGAACGGCGTCGCGTTCCTCAACTGTGACGATCATTACGTCGGGCAGTTTGGGCGGGATTTCGAGGGGAAGACGGTCTACTTCGGGCGCGGGCCGTGCGCCGATCCGCGGGTGGTGAAGACCGAGCCGCTGGGGACCGACGGGATGCGGGCGGGGATCTGGACGCGTCATGGCAATTGCGAGCTGCGGCTGCGGCTGCTGGGCGAGCACAACGTCACCAACGCGCTGGCTGCGATCGCAGTGGGGCTGAAGGCTGGGATTCCGCTGGCGGACTGCTGCGCGTCGCTGGCTGAGCTGGAGCCGGGCGACAAGCGCGGCCAGGTGCTCTCAGCGCGCGGCGCGACGGTGATCAACGATTGCTACAACTCGAACCCGTCGGCGCTGAAGGCGATGATCGCGGTGCTCAAAGGAATGCCGGCAAAGCGGCGGATTCTGGTGGCGGGCGAGATGCTGGAGCTGGGTCCGGAAGCGGCGGCGCTGCATGCCACCTGCGGCACGGCCGCGGCGGGGTTGGATGTGGTAGTCGGGGTGCGCGGCCATGCGCGGGAGATCGTAGAGGGCGCGCGAGAAGCCGGAGTCGAGGCATTGTTCGTCGAGACGCCGGATGAAGCAGGCGCGTGGCTGCGCGACAACCTGCGCGCGGGCGATGCGGCGCTGCTGAAGGCTTCGCGCGGGGTGCGGCTGGAGAGAGCACTGGAGAAGATCAGCGAAGAGCCGGGCAGCTAAGGAGCGGCCAGCTTAGGTCCGGTCAGCTAAGACCCGGCCGGCGAAAAACCTGCCGGCGAGGACGCTGCCGCAGCCGATTATCTAAGGCAATACGCCCACGGAGAAGCGCGAAAAACCCGGACCATCCGCACAGGCTGGCGCGATAAGATAGCGGCAACCACCACGCCTGGGCGGAGGACGTTTGCTCTACTGGCTCCTTTATCAGAAGCTGTTTCCCTACTTCAGACCCTTCCGCATCTTCCGGTATCTGACGTTTCGCACCGCGTTTGCCTCGCTGACGGCGCTGCTGATCACGCTGGTGATCGGCCCCTACGTGATCGAGAAGCTGCGTGAGTTCCAGATCGGGCAGTATATTCGCGAGGAAGGCCCGAAGGAGCACCAGAAGAAGGCCGGCACGCCAACGATGGGTGGGGTGCTGATCCTCATCGCGATCCTGCTGCCGACGCTGCTGTGGGCGGACCTGTCGAATCCGTTTGTGTGGCTGGTGATGTTTTCCGCCGCGGCCTACGGCGCCATTGGGTTCGCCGACGATTACATCAAGGTGGTGCACCGCAGGAATCTGGGGCTGACGGCGCGGGCCAAGCTGCTGTATCAGTTCCTGGCCTCGGCGGCGATCGCCGTGGCGCTGGTCCTGATGGACCTGCGTGGCAGCTATTCGACGCGGCTGGTCGTGCCGTTTGTGAAGTACCTGCGGCCGCGGCTGGCGATTCCGGCGATTCTTGCGCATCTGCCGCACTTCGGGGTGGTGGCGTTTTTGCCCTTCATCGTATTCGTCATGCTGGTAATCGTGCTCACCAGCAACGCGGTCAACCTGACGGATGGCCTGGATGGGCTGGCCATCGGCTGCACCATCATCGCCGCCGGCGCGCTGACGGTGCTGACCTATGTGAGCGGACACGTGACCTTTGCGGATTATCTGGAACTACAGCGAATGCCGCTGGTGAGCGAGGTGACCGTCTTCGGTGGGTCGATGACCGGCGCGGCGATCGGTTTCCTGTGGTACAACGCGCACCCGGCGGAAATCTTTATGGGCGACGTGGGTTCGCTGGCGCTGGGCGGCGCGCTGGCCACGATGGCCGTGGTCATCAAGCAGGAACTGCTGCTGCCGTTTATCGGGGGGGTGTTCTATCTCGAGGCGATGAGCGTCATCCTGCAGGTGGGCAGCTACAAGCTGCGCGGGGGCAAGCGGATTTTCAGGATGGCGCCGCTGCACCATCATTTCGAATTGCTGGGCTGGTCGGAATCCAAAGTGATCGCGCGCTTCTGGATCGCCGCCCTGGTGTTTGCACTCTTTGCACTCACCACGCTGAAGCTGAGGTAGCGTATAGCGTAGAGGGTTTAGCGTGTAGATAAGCCGGCAGCCTGTAGCCGGTAGCGCGCCGCCCAGGATTTTCATGGAAATCAAATGGAAAAAGGTACTGGTCGTCGGCCTGGGGAAGTCGGGGCTGGCGGCGGCGCTGTTTTTGCGCCACCAGGGCGCGCAGGTGACGGTGTCGGACGTGCGCAGCGCGGAAGAGCTGGCGAAGGAGATTCCCGCGCTCATCGATGAGGGCATTGCCGTCGAAGCTGGCGGCCACGGGCTGCTCACCTTCCGGCGCCAGGATCTGATTGTCGTGAGCCCCGGGGTACCGGTGGACACGCCCGAGCTGACACAGGTGAAGAAGTTCGGGCTGCCGGTGATCGGAGAACTGGAGCTGGCGGCGCACTATCTGCGCGGCAAAGTGCTGGCGATTACCGGATCGAACGGAAAGACGACAACGACGACGTTGTGCGGCGAGATTCTGCAGGCCGGGAAGCTCTCCGTGCAGGTGGGCGGCAACATCGGCGTGCCCGTGATCGCGCTCGTTGAGGAGTCGCGCGATGATGGATGGTCGGTGCTGGAGGTGTCGAGCTTCCAGCTGGAAACGACGGATACCTTCCATCCGCAGATTGCGGTGATCCTGAACATCACGCCGGATCATCTGGACCGGCATGGCAGCTTCGAAAATTATGTCGCGGCGAAGGAGCGGATTTTCGCCCGGCAGACAGCCGAAGATGCGCTGGTGCTGAACGCCGACGACGATGGGACCAAAGGAGCGGCGGCACGGGCCCGGAGCGATGGCGGCCCGCGGGTGTTCTGGTTCAGCCGGACCAGGGTCGTGCGGCAGGGGGCGTTCGTGCACGAGGGCACAATCCTGTTCCGCGAATCGGAGCAGGCGAAGGCTGAGCCCGTCCTGAAGGTGAGCGAGATTCCGCTGAAGGGCACACACAATGTGGAGAACGTGCTCGCCGCGGTGTGCGCAGCGCGGCTGGCCGGCGTGGAGGCGGCGGCGATCCGGCAGGCGGTGATCGACTTCAGGGCCGTAGAGCATCGGCTGGAGTTTGTGACGACGATCAACGGCGTGGATTACTACAACGACTCCAAGGCAACGAATGTGGACGCCAGCATGAAGGCGATTGCGTCCTTTCCGGGCGGGATTCACCTGATTCTCGGCGGAAAGGACAAGAATTCCGACTACCGGCAGATGCGGACCATGCTGACCGAGAGGGTCAGGGCGGTTTATACCATCGGCGCGGCGGCGGAGAAAATTCACACGCATATTGAGGGGGCGGTTCCCATTGTGAGCGCGGGCACGCTGGCTGAGGCGGTGTCGCGGGCGGGCGAGGCGGCCAGGCCGGGCGAGATCGTGCTGCTGGCGCCGGCGTGCTCCAGCTTCGATCAGTTTGAGAATTATGAGCATCGCGGGCGGGTGTTCAAGGAAGCGGTTCTGGCACGACGCGGAGTGGGGAAAAGTTAGTTGTTGGAACGGGGGCTCCTGCATGGCGAAATCTTTTCGGGATTCAGCCTGCGTCCTGCCGGTCTGCGTGGAGCCCGGGGGCGATATCGATGCGAAGTTTTCCGGGCCTAAAGGCCCGAAAGTGGAATTCGCCAGAATTTCCCCGGCCTGAAGGCCGGGGCTTCTACCGTCGTCCCGCTGCGCGGGACCGCTTTGCGCCGGGGACTGCTTCGCGCCGGAGACTGCTTCGTGCGCGGGACCACTTCGCGCAGGGGACCGCTTCGCGCCAGGGGGGGCCAAATCATTCGCGTCATTATCAGGAACTGAAAACCAGCCATCCGACAATCAGCAACCTGGAACCGGCAACTAACCCATGGCGAAGCGAGTAGGCGTCGACAAGTGGCTCTATTGCGCCACGCTGGTGCTGGTGGTGATGGGGCTGGCCATGGTCTTCAGCGCGTCGGCGGTGATGGCCAAGGCCGACTACAACTCACCGTATTATTTTGTCGCGCGCCAGGCGATCTGGGCCGCGCTGGGGCTGGTCGCCATGACCGCGCTGATGCGGGTGGACTATCGCGCCTGGAATCGCGCGAGCGTGGTTTTCCCGCTCGTGGGGATGGCCATCATCCTGATGCTGGCCGCGTTTCTCACGCGCGATTCGCACAACACGCATCGCTGGATCCGCCTGGGACCGTTGTCGCTGGAGCCGTCGGAGATCGCCAAGCCAGCGATGGTGGTTTTTCTGGCGTGGTTTTTGCAGGACCGAATGGGGTCGATTGAGGATTGGCGGCATACGATTCTGCCGGCGGCGCTGCCCAGCCTGGTCTTCATTGCGCTGATCCTGAAAGAGCCCGATCTTGGCACGGCGATGGTCTGCGCGGCGGTGACTGCGCTCATGCTGTGGCTGGCGGGCATGAACCTGAAGTATCTGGGCTACGCCGCGGTAGCCGCGGTGCCGGTGCTCTACGTGATGTTGTTTCGCGTGCCGTGGCGGCGCGAGCGGCTGCTGGCGTTCCTCAATCCGGAATCGGACCCGCTGGGCAAGGGCTATCACATCATGCAGTCGCTCATCGCCGTCGGCTCGGGCGGCTTTCACGGCGTCGGCTACATGGATGGCGCGGCGAAGCTCTTCTATCTGCCGGAGCCGCACACGGATTACATCTTTGCGAACATCGCGCAGGAGCTGGGACTGATCGGCGCGCTGGCCGTGGTCGCGCTGTTTGTCTTCATCGGCTATCGCGGGATGCGGGCGGCGCTGCTGTCGCGGGATGTGTTCGCGCGCTTCCTGGCGTTCGGCATCACCGCGACCATCCTCATCCAGGCGTTCTTCAACATCAGCGTGGTGCTGGCGCTGGTGCCAACCAAGGGCATCACGCTGCCATTCGTTTCCTATGGCGGCACGTCGCTGTTCATCATGCTGTCATTGCTGGGCGTGCTCCTGAATATCACGAAGGACGTGGAGTGAAGGGCGGCATGTCGCTTCATGCGGCTCCGCGCTTCCTGATCGCCGGAGGCGGAACGGGCGGGCACATCATGCCCGCGCTGGCCATCGCCGACGCGCTGCGCGCCCGCTGCGAGGCGGAGGTTCTTTTCGTCGGCACGGCACGCGGGCTGGAGTCGCGGCTGGTGCCGCAGGCGGGCTACCGGCTCGAACTGGTCCGGGCAGGCCAACTGAATCAGGTGTCGCTGGCAACGCGGCTGAAGACGCTGGCGGATCTGCCGCGCGGGTTGATGCAGTGTGTGGGGACGCTGCGTGCGTTCCGGCCCGCTGCGGTGATCGGCGTGGGCGGATACGCGTCCGGGCCGATGATGGCGGCGGCGATTCTGGCCCGCGTGCCGACGCTGGCATTTGAGCCGAATGCCGTGCCCGGCATGGCGAATCGGCTGGTGGGACGATGGGTGACGGCAGCGGCGGTGAACTTTGCTCCAGCAGCGCAGTACTTTCGCAGGGCGCAGGTCACAGGCATTCCGGTGCGGGCGGAATTTTTTCAACTCGCCTCCCGTCCAGCGAATTTGACTCCGCACTTGTTGGTTTTTGGCGGCAGCCAGGGCGCGCGGGCGCTGAATCAGACCATGCCGAAGATTGCCGCGGCGCTGCTGGAGGCGGTTCCGGGTCTCACGGTTCTGCACCAGGCGGGCGCGCGCCACACTGAAGCCACGCAGGCAGCGTATGAGGCCAGTGGAGCGCCGCGGGATCGCTGGCAGGTGGCTGCGTTTCTGGACGATATGCCAAAGCGATTCGAGGCGGCGGATCTGGTGCTCGCGCGCAGCGGCGCTTCGACGGCAGCGGAGCTGTGCGCGGCGGGGAAGCCGGCGGTGCTGGTTCCGTTTCCGCAGTCGGCCGACGATCATCAGCGGCGCAATGCCGAGGAGATGGCGCGGGCGGGCGCGGCGCGGATGCTCCTGGAACAGGAATTAACGCCGGAGTCGCTGCTGCGGGCATTGACGGAGCTGCTCAGCGATCCAGCCCGGCTGCGGGAAATGGCCGGGAAGGCGCGGATGCTGGCACATCCGGACGCCGCAGAGCGGATTGCGGCGATGGCGATGGAGATCGCGCGCGGTCGCGGCAGAAATGAGGCATAGACACGAAGGCCCGCTCTGAAGAGCGGGCCTGATGTGTGCACCATCAGCAGGATTTAGCGGTGTCCGCCGTGGCCGCCACCACCTCCATGGAATCCGCCACCCCCATGGAAGCCACCACCACCGTGGAACCCACCGCCGAAGGAGCGGGCCGCACCACCGCGGAAGCCGCCGGAATAGCCACCGCGGTACCCGCCGGAGTAGCCGCGCGCGCCGGAGCTCAAGCTGCGAGCGCCCATGGATCCCCGGTATCCGCTGGCATAACCGCCGCGGTATCCGCCAGCATATCCGCCACGATAGCCGTTGGCATACCCGCCGCGGTACCCAAAGCCGGCGCGACCATAGCCGTAGCCGCCGCGATATCCGAATCCGCGATAGCCGTAGTAGCCGACGCGGCCCCATCCCCATCCCCACGGACGGCCATACCAGCCGTGGAACCACGGGCCGGCGCCGATAAAGACACCGTCATAGAACCAGTCCGGACCCCAATAGCCGTAGGGTGCGCAGTCGTAGGGATAATACGAGTAATAGCCCCACTCGCAGACGGGCGGGCCAGCGACGTAATAGGGAGCAGGGTAACCGACGTACGGGCCGATGCCGATTCCGACGGCGACCTGAGCCTGAGCCGGCCGCGCCAGGGCAAAGGGCACCGCTGCCAACAGGACAGCCATGAACATGTATCGCAGTGATCTCATGAGAAGAACCTCCGGGTCGGACCCTCCGGCACTACCCGGTTTCGATCCGGCCAAGGCGCCCGGCTCCTGAACTGGACCCGGACGGCTTGCTATCACTAATAACATTAGACGCCGCAAAAAGTTGCGGGATTCCGCACCAGCCCGGAACGCGCCTGGACGGGAATGGCGGACGGGTCGAATTTCAGGCGGGGAAGTAGCGGAACATCCGGTGCTTACCAGCGCCGCGGAGGCGGATAGTAGTAGCCTGGGGGGTACTGATAACAGCAGTGCGCCGGCCAGGGCGAGGAACAGAGCGCGATGATGAGGGCGATGATCCAGCCCACACCCGTCCAGCCGAGGAAGAGATTCAGAAAGAAGACGCCGACGGCGTTGTGAGTCTGGCGCGCCGCGGCGATGAGCGAGGGCAGGAAATAGAGTCCGACACCGACAAGTCCGGCCATCGAAGCCTCCACAGGTTTAGAAGCGGATACGCAGGGAACCGGCGACTGGTTCCCGAACAGGACAGCAGAGAGCAGGACAGAACCAGGATCGCTCAGGGGCCGGCACGTGGTTGGCCCGGAATTCTTCGAACCGCTTCCGGAGGGAGAGCTGGTGCACTGGGGACAGGCAAACGCTTGACATCCGCAGTTCCAGCAAGCAAACTGCGCCTACGGGCAAAACAGGCCCGGAACAGGCGATTTCCGGAGCGAGGAAGCATTTGACAGCACAGGCCAGCCGCATTACGTACACTCTGGATTCGTCGCTGGACAGCGTGAACAAGGTGGAGGAGACCGCCGAGCAGATGGCGCGCAAGGCGGGGGTGGATGACGACGAGATCTTCCGCATCTCCATGGCGGTACGCGAGGCGGCGGTGAACGCGGTACTGCACGGGAACGCCTACGATCCGCAGAAGCGGATGACGGCGAGCTTCGAGAACACGGGATCGTCGCTGGTCATCCGGATTACGGACGAGGGCAAGGGGCTGGATCCGGCGACGCTGCCGGATCCGCTGGCGCCGGAGAATTTGCTGCGCGGCTCGGGGCGCGGAATCTTCATCATCCGGTCGTTTATGGATGAAGTACACTTCAAGCAACTGCACCCGGGGACCGAGCTGACCCTGATCAAGCACCTGGGCGCGGCTCCTGCCGGCGCCTGAGACTTTTCGCAAGATTTCCAAGGAGGAATTTCTGTGAGCATGAAAATCAGCACCCGTCAGGTGGACGGGGTAACGATTCTGGACCTGGGCGGCCGGATCACACTCGGCGAGGGCAGCGTGCAGTTGCGCGACTCGGTCCGCGACCTGCTCGGCAAGGGGCAGAAAAACATTCTGCTGAATCTGGGCGAGGTGAACTACATCGACAGCTCGGGCATCGGCGAGCTGGTCAGCGCCTTCACCACGGTGAAGAATCAGGGCGGCGAGCTGAAGCTGCTGAACCTGACCCGCAAAGTACACGACCTGCTGCAGATCACGAAGCTGTATACCGTCTTCGACGTGAAGGACGACGAAGCCAAGGCCATCGCGTCGTACGCCAAATAATTTCTTTGGGATTCAGACAAAAGGGCTGCCGTGAGGCAGCCCTTTTTGCATGAGCGCCATGGAAAATGGCAGCAATGTCACCGCTGCAGCAGAT
Source organism: Acidobacteriaceae bacterium (assembly GCA_030037475.1). Taxonomy (GTDB): domain Bacteria; phylum Acidobacteriota; class Terriglobia; order Terriglobales; family Acidobacteriaceae; genus Palsa-343. The sequence goes on along the minus strand of JASHRH010000004.1, from coordinate 24,333 downwards.
CCACCGGCGCGTCGTAATCCGTCGCGCGGAAGTACGGCGCCAGGGATGGGTGCTGGCGCTCGACAGCGCGGTACATCTCCCAGGCGACCTGGCGATAGGAGAAATGGCCCTGGGGCTGAGAGCGCAGCTCCGAGATGTAGAGAGCCTCGGCGAAATCCATCTTGAAGAGCGCTCGGTTTTTCGTCGCGAGCGGCAGGACGTATTTCGCCGATTCGGCGGCCTCGGGCGCTGAGCCGCGGGCGAGCGTAGCGTGGGCGGCGTGCGCGGCGCGGACCGTCTCCTCGTAGAGTGGCTGGACGCCGGCTTCGGGAACACCCTCGGGAATCGCGTAGCCATGGGCCGCGGTGAAGGGCTGCAGGATCTGCACGCAGCGGCGATGGCGGTGCATGTCGCGGAAGCCGCCGATGTCCATGAGGATGTCGAAGCGGAGGGCCTGGCCGGCGGCGAACTCGCGCAGCAGCTCGTCGTGGTGGCCGCGATGGCGCGCGCCGAGGGAGATGACCTCGCTGCGGCGGGCCTCCGGCAGCGCGGCAACGGCGCGGCGGATCTGGCGATACGGATAAGGACACTGGCCATAGAGGAGCGTGGTGGCCAGGTCGATCTCGACGGAATCGGCATCGTCGATCAGATCGACGAGCGGCGCAGGATCGATCGCCGCGTCGCCGAAGAGTTCTGCCGCGGCCTGGGACAGCTCCTGGCGCGTGCGCATCAGGTAATCATTGGGTGCGGCGTACTTCACCAGTGTGGGCGCAGTCTTGACTGGACGGAGCAGCAGTGCGGCCGCGCGCTCGCCCAGCGCCGGATCGAGAGCGGCGATGTCGCGCTGGAGCGCGGCGAGGGCTTCGGCCTGGACGTTCCACGCCGAGCCGGATGCGGCGGCCTGCAATCGCTCGCCGAGCTGCCGGATTTCGGCGACGGGGCTGGAAAGCAGGCGCGAAATCTGCGTCTCCAGCGTGCGGGCATTCACGATCTGGCCGAGAGAAGTGTTCGTGGCCAACGGCAGCAGGTAGCGGGCCACGTCGAAGGCGCGAGCGCGCAGCGTGCGCTCCCAGGTCTCCGGCTTCATGTCGTCGGGCCTGGCAACCTGTGTTTTCAGCGACGCGAAGACCGCCTCGAAAACGGCGTGATACTGCGCGAACAGGTCGTTGACGGTTTCACGGTAGAGACGGTCGGAGATGGAGTCATCGCCGAAGTCGGGCAGATACCACCCGCTCCTGCGGAAATTCTGGTAGCGCGTGGAACGCTCCTGCCCGTCCCAGCGCTGCTCATCGACCAGCGTGATGGCCGCCAGCAGCGAGAGCCGCTCGACGGCGAAGGCGATATGCGCGAGATCGGCGATCGAACGGTGCCCATACTGGAAATAAAACGTGTTCAGGAACTGCTCGGCCTTCTGGCTGCCGATTTCGCGCAGCGACTCCTTCATCGACAGGGCAGAGCGCGAGTATTTGGCCATGGCGTAGGCCAGCACTTCGGGATCCGCGCCGTGGACCGCGAAGACTTCCGTCTGATTGTTGCTGCGCTCTTCAGGAGCAACGGCGTTCGGGGTCGCGTTCTCGGTCGCGGAGGGCATGGAGGCATCCTAAACCCGGGGACTGAGGAATTCGCCGGGAGCATCCGGGAAGTCATGCCGGGGAGCATCGCGGCCGGCCCCACGCATGGGCCGGAAAAGAAAACGCGAGTACCATAGGGAGTGCTTTTCAGGAAACAAACTGATTGCGCGGGACGTCCCTGCTGAATGAATCAGATCCTCTCCAGCACCGACCACCGGCCCTGGCCCCTGCCCAAGTCGTCCTGGGTGATGACTCAGCGCTGGAACGACCTGCTGTTTGCCCACTGGCCGCTGCCCGCGGCGGAACTGTCGCACCTGCTGCCCGAAGGACTGGCCGTGGATACCTTCGACGGCTCGGCCTGGGTCGGCGTGGTGCCGTTCTGGATGGACGAGGTCCGGTTCCGGGCGCTGCCGCCCATTCCTGGAGCGAGCCGCTTCCCGGAGCTGAACCTGCGCACCTACGTGCTCGACCGGCACACGAATCAGCCCGGCGTGTATTTCTTCTCGCTCGACGCGGCGAATCCTTTCGCGGTGGGCACGGCGCGGATGTTTTTTCACCTGCCCTACTACTGGGCGCGGATGAAGATCGACCGCGGCGAAGGCCAGGAAGTGCGCTACTCGAGCGAGCGTCTGCTGAACCGCCCGGCAAATTTCCGCGCGCGCTACCGCAGCCTGGGTCAGCCCTGCGTCAAAGGCGGTCTCGAAAGCTTCCTCACCGAGCGCTACGCGCTCTTCACCGTGCGCCGCGGCGAGCTGGTGCGGGTGAACATCCACCATTTGCCGTGGCCCCTGGAACTGGCCGAGGCGGAGTTCGAGGCGAACGACCTGCCCCGCGCCCACGGCATCCGCCTGCCGGACACGAAGCCGCTGCTGCAGTACAGCCGCGAGCTGGTGGTCTACATCTGGGCCGCGGAGCCGCTGCCATCGCTCGCCAAGCGGCACGCGGCAGCGCCGGTGCCCGCGCCGGGAGCGTGAAGGACCAGAACTGGTCTCATCAACAGGTTTCTGGCCCAGGCGAGCGGCTTGCGACCCGCTTCGATGGCGGGTCGCACTCGAGCCATATTTGAGCGCAAAGCATTTATGAGACCAGTTGTAGCCGTCCAGGCACACGCGCTGCGCGCAGGATAAGCTCCGCGCAATCGGATTGGATGAACGCGCACACAACCTGCGATAGGCTATTCCCATGTCTCTCCAGGGAAGAACGGCGCTGGTGACCGGCGCCAGCCAGGGAATTGGGCGGGCCTGTGCGCTGGCGCTGGCCCAGGCGGGCGCGCGTGTGGCGCTGGCGGCGCGCAACGAAGACAAGCTGAACGAAGTAGCCGCAGAGATCGCGTCGAAGGGCGGCGCGGCGGCGGTGTTCGCGCTGGATGTGGCGAGCGAGGAGTCGATCAAGGCCTGCGCGAAGGCCGCGGTGCAGCACTTCGGCAGCATCGAAATCCTGGTCAACAACGCCGGCATCACGCGCGACACGCTGGCCCTGCGCATGAAGCGCGCGGACTGGGACGAAGTAATCCAGACTAACCTCACCGGGACATTCCTTATGACGCAGGCGCTGCTGAGCCCGATGCTGAAGGCGCGCTGGGGGCGAATCATCAACGTGTCGAGCGTGGTGGGCGAGACCGGGCAGGCGGGGCAGACGAATTACGCGGCCAGCAAGGCGGGGCTGATCGGGCTCACCAAATCGCTGGCGCGGGAGCTGGCGTCGAGGAGCATTACCGTGAACGCTGTGGCTCCGGGATACATTGAGACGGCCATGACCGCGGTGCTGGACGAGAAGCAGCGTGAAGGGATGCTCCAGGAGATTCCCCTGGGCCGCGCGGGAACCGATGCGGAGATTGCCGCAGCAGTGCGGTTTTTGGCGTCGGAAGAAGCCGCGTACATCACTGGGCATGTGCTGGACGTGAACGGCGGAATGTATATGTAGGAGCGGGCAGGGATAACACCGTTAGGAATAAAACGGTTAGGGATAAAGCGGCTAGTCAGGAAAACGGCTATCCTTCAGCTAACTGTTTCATTTCTGACTGCCAGCCGCTTCACCCCTGACTGCTCAGTACCAGAACTTCACCTTCGGCCAGAGCGCCTGCAGGTTCCCGTGCAGGCCACGGCAGATGAAGATCGGCCCGCGCTCGTAGGGTTCGACGTAAGGGTTGGTGTCCTGCGCAAAGACCTGGACGGAGTCGAATTCGCGGTCGAGGGTTGTGTGGCTGTCGCCGAAGACGATCATGATGCTGCCGGTGTAACCCCGCGGCCCCCAAAAGAAGTAGTTCTGGTGACCGCTGATGGTGGGCGGCACATCAGGCCGGTAAACATCGACCGCGCTCGCGTCGCCATAGTTCTTCGCGTAGATCACGGCCTGCGCGCGCTCCGCAGGAGGCAGCGACTGATACGCTGCGGCCAGCAGATCGGCCTTGTGCCGCCAGTCCAGCATGTCGGCGAAATACTGCGGGAGCGGAGCCGTGGTGCCCGTTTCCATCCGGGGCGGCTGGAAATGGAGCCTTGCCATGTAAGTAAGCTCCCGCGCTGGCGGCAGCACGGGAACAATCATCGGCAGGAAGATGGCGAGGCCCAACACATGGAGTGCGACATACGCCGGCGTGAGGCCGCGCCGCAGCCAGCCTTTGCGAAAGAGAACGTCCCAGGCCGCCGCGCCGGCAGCGAAATACAGCGGGTAAATCGCCGCGAGGTAATAGTCCTTGGCATGGAGGAAGATCATCAGCGCCAGATACAGCACATAGGTCACGCCGAGAAAGCGGAATGCTCGCGCTCTCCGGCTAAAGAGCAGCCAGAGCACGCCGCCAATCCACAACGGCGCCATCAGCACTCCGAAGACCTCAATCTGGTTCAGCACAAACGGCAATAGCGCGAGCTGAACGTTTTTGCCGTCGATCTGGTCGTTGTGCAGCAACTCGAGCGTAGCCCAGTGGTGATGGATCTCCCACGCGAGGTTGGGCAGGATCAGCAGCACGATCAGCGCAAAGCCGACCGGGAACCATTTCGAGGCGAGGATGCGTCTCTGCTTTGTCAGCAGCAGCGCCGCCAGCAGGCAGACGAGGAAGAAAACCTCATTCCACTTGTTTTCGAGGCCTAGGCCAGCGGTGACGCCGATCGCCAGCCAGCACCAGGCCACGGCTCGACCGCTGCGGATGCCGCGCTCCGCGAGTCGCGCCAGCTCCATCAGCGCCAGAGCGACGCCCATCCAGAAGATCGGCTCGAAGGTGCTCGTGGAAAGTGTTGCGCCGGTCGCAATCACCATCGGGGCGAGCAGAACCCCCGTCATCGCCAGCGCCTGAGCCCAGCGGGACGCGCCCAGCCGCCACGCCAGCAATCCCGTCAGCGCGACTTCCGCGCCACCTGCCAGCGAACAAAACGTGCGGAAGAGCGCCAGAGAGTGCAGCCCGAAGAGCGCTTCCGAGATGCGCGCCACCAGGGGAATCATCGGCGGCTGATCCACATAGCCCCATGCCAGGTGCCGCCCGCAGACGAGGAAGTACAGCTCATCGCGAAAGATGAAATAGCCGGCGTGCTGGATCGCGATCTGGCCCAGCGTCGCCAGAAGATATTTCAGCAGACCCAAGGCCACAGCCAGCCAGAGGGCGTTCTTCAGCGAGCCGGCCGTGGTTTGCTGCGGCGCTGTGGTTCCCAGTTTCGAGGTTGCGGGCAAGAGGCCTCCGTGTCCATGACTCCAGAACTGGTCTCATCAACAGGTTCCTGGCCCAGACGAACGGCTTGCGACCCGCTTCGATGGCGGGTCGCACTCGAGCCATATTTGAGCGCAAGGCATGGATGAGACCAGTTGTACCGCATTGAGTGGTACGGATCGAGCGGCGCGGAGGTTCAGCGGATTCTCAGAGACGTTCCATCCGGCGGGCGTATAGTGCACACAGAAATTCAGAAAGAAGGGAATCCAGATGAGAACGTTTGCCCTTGTCCTCTGTCTTGCCTTCTGCGCGGTCGCTGTCCACGCGCAGGATCAACAGACTACACCCGCTGCAGCGCCCGCTGTGGACGCGGTCGTCAATGTTCATGTTTCGGTTCATGTTTCGGCATCGCATGTGGAACGCTGCTGGGGAACCGGGTGTCCGGACACGCTTTATGTCGATGTCGTGATCAATGGGAAGAAGTATGAGCTGGAGGGAAACGCTTACGGGGACCGGAAGCTGAAGATTCCGCGCGACTCCGTGCTGATGCCCGGCGATTATCAGGCGAAGCTGACGAAGGACGCACAGAGCGCGACGGGCATGTTCTTTCAGGTCTATGAGCTACAGTTGCCGGAGGGAGAGACCTGGGAGGGCACGGTGAGCGGCGTGTGGGAGTAGGGCCAGGAAAGAAGCGGTTAGGGATAAGGCCGTCAGGGATGGGACGATTAGCGAAAAATCGGCTAGCTGTCAGTGGTGCTTTTCGCCAGCCATTTCACCCCCAGCCGCTCTTTTCCTGGTCGTTTTATTCCTGACTGCTTCATCCTTAGCGGTAGCGATACAGCTTCACTTGCTGGATCGTGAATTTGTTGGAGGGCAGTTCCAGCCAGCGGCCCTGGTTGTCGTCGTCGCCATTCAGATTGCGGCCCGGCGTCCAGATGCTGTGCACGAATTTTCCTTCCCAGATCGAGTCGATTCCGGCCTGGTCTTGGCTCGAGTCCGCAACGCCGAAGGTGAGGAACATACCGGTTCCGGCGACCAGAAAATCGTTCGTCCCCAACTGCACGATCAGTCCGCCGTGCGCGCCGGGGATGGGCGGCTGCGGGTGTCCAGGACGAGCGGGCGGCCAGCCGCGGAGGAAGCTCGCGGTGAACGTGTACTCGCCGAGGGTGAGTGTCTGTGCGCTCAGGTCCTCTTTGCCAGCGAAGCTCGAAGGAGTCAGGATCCCGGCCATCTGGCCGGCCCCCTGGCGGGCGAGGATCAGCGGCGTGAGCTCGTCGAGAACCGCATACGCCTGGCCCAGGGTCTTCTGATCCTCGGCGCTCAGGAACTCCGGCGCGTAGACGGAGAAGCCCATGGCGTTGAGCTGCGCATACGCGTAGCAGGCGTCGGCGGCGAGATGGCTGGCGTCGGCACGGCCGCTCTCCGGAATGAAGAGAGGGTTGCCGGAAATCGCATAGCGGTCGGCCCATTCTTTGAAATTGGGGAAGTAAATATCCGGCGAGAACATGTTGATGGCGGGCGCCGCGGCATGCCAGACGTCGAAGAGATCCGGCAATGGGCGTCCGCCGCCAGGCAGGAGCGCAGCGTTCACGTACATGGGCAGCGGGTAGACGGCCTTGCCCGCCGCGGCGACCGCGCCGGTGTAGCGAGCTTCGGTCCACGCGTCGAAGAGATCGTCAGTAAGCGGGCCGGAGCCGAAGGTATCCGTCCAGTCCGCGCCGGTTTTCGAGCCGCGCTCTACCCAGGCCTTCCGCAGCGCAGGCGCGAGCGCGTCGCGATGCGCGGCGAGGTAGCTGGTGAGCGCGGCGGGCACGGGCGCGTCGAAGGCGACGTTAGCGGCGGGACTGTAGTCGCGCGCTTTGGGGATGATGCCGATTTCGTTTTCCACCTGGATCATCAGCACGGTGTGCTCGGCGGAGTCGATGGCGCGCAGGTGCTTCATGAGCGCGACGAAGGCGGTGGTGTCGGCGTCGAGGTTGCTTTTGCTGAGCGCGGAGAGGATTTCGAGACCCTGGCCGTCGGGCAACTCGGCGCGCGGGAAGCGCTGCTCGTTCTCCTTCACCCAGTCGGGCACGTAGCACGAGACGCTGTTCTTCCACGAGCCAAACCAGAGAAGCACGAGACGCAGATGATGGGCGCGTGCACCCTGGAGGAGGCCGTCGACTGTCGTGAAGTCGAAGTGGTCCTCCCGCGGCTCGATGAGCTGCCAGTAGACCGGCGCGATCACGGTGTTGAAGTGCATCGCGACGAAATTCGGCCACAGATTGTTGAGATAAGGAAGACTTGAAGCCGAAGAATTTTCCAGCTCGCCGCCGCGAATGAGGAATGGCCGGCCATCGACGATGAGCTGCGTGGCGCCGTGGCGGACGGCGAGGTGCGGCAGGGCGTTCGACTTCGGGGTCGCGGACTGCGCGTGAAGGCTCAGCGGCAGCGCGAGGAGAAGCGCAACCGCCGCAGAGACGAGACATCCCTGGTTACGACGGGAACGTGGCATCGTGGAACCCGACTCCGAACCCCGGATTTTGCTCTACCATCCTATTGAACATGAAGATTCTCACCGCTGCCGAAATGCGTGCCGTCGATCAGGTGACGACCGAGAAGTACGGCGTGCCGTCGATCGAGCTGATGTGCCACGCGGGCGCATCCGTGGCGCGCTTTGTGTTGCGCGAATTTCCGGAGCAGCGGCACATCTGTGTCCTCTGCGGGAAAGGCAACAACGGCGGCGATGGATTTGTCGCGGCACGGGAACTGGCGCGTGCGGGATGCGAGGTTCGCGTGCTGCTGCTCGGCAACCCGGCAGAGCTGAAGGGCGACGCGCAAACCGCCTTTGGGGCAATGGGGATCGAGCCGGTCGTGGTCAGAGATAAAGCAGCGCTGGATTCGGCGAATGTGAGAGAAATTCTGACTTCAGCGGACCTCCTGATCGATGCGGTGGCCGGCACGGGATTCAGGCCGCCTCTGCGCGGCGTGGCCGCCGCACTGCGTGATCGCGTGAACACGATGCAAACACCGATCGTCGCCGTCGATCTGCCGTCAGGCTGGGATGCGGATGCGCGCGAGTTTGCCGTGGAAGGCGCGTTTCGAGCCAGCGCCGTCGTCACCTTCACCGCGCCGAAGCTCGCGCACGTCAGCGGCAATCTGACCGGCAACACCACCGGCGCCATCGTTGTTGCGCCGATTGGATCGCCGGAGGAAGCAATCGCGTCGGACACGAGGCTGACGTGGGCGGGTGCGTCCAGGGCGTTGACGGAACGGCCGCGCCCTGCTGACTCGAACAAGGGAATGTACGGGCACGTGCTGGTGGTGGCCGGCGGACGCGGGAAATCCGGCGCGCCCGCGATGGCTTCGCTGGCAGCGTTGCGTGCGGGCGCGGGTCTGGTCACCGCGGCGGTGCCGGAGTCGATTTTGCCCAGCGTGGCGGCGATCGCGCCCGAGCTAATGACCCTGCCGCTGAAGGAGGGTCCGCACGGCGAGGCAGCGGCGGAGAATCTGGAACCGGAGGCGCTCGAGAAGCTGACGGAGCGGGCGACAGTGATCGCGATGGGCCCGGGCATGGGCATCGAGCCGGAGGAATTCGTCCTGGGCCTAATCGAAAAAACCCTCCTGCCGCTGGTGCTCGATGCGGATGCCCTGAACATTCTGGCAAAGCATCCCGAGAAGATCGATGGACGCGGGCGCACCATCGTCCTGACGCCGCATCCGGGCGAGATGGCGCGGCTGGCCGGCATCAGCACGAAGGAGGTGCAGGCGGGACGCGAGCCGCTGGCGAGGGAATTTGCCGCGAAACATCATGTGACCGTGGTGTTAAAAGGCTGGCGCACGCTCATCGCGCATCCCGATGGCCGCATCGCAGTGAATACGACAGGGAACCCCGGGATGGCGAAGGGCGGCAGCGGCGATATTCTCACCGGGATCGTGGCGGCGATGCTGGCGCAGTATCCGGAGCGCCCCGCCGAGGCGGTGGAAGCGGCGGTGTACCTCCATGGGCTCGCCGCCGACTTCGCCCTGCGCGAGCAGGATGAGCATACCCTGCTGGCTACCGATACCATTGGTCACCTTTTTCGCGCGTTTTCCTTCCGCACGCGCGACGAAGCGGGTTATGTTTGGTTGCAGGGGCTCCCGCACGAAGGCGGGTTGCAATGACGCAGACAGCGGAGATGCGCACGCATCAATTCGAGAGCCACAGCGGGCCGGAGACGATTGCCGTCGGCCACCGTGTTGCGGCGCTGCTGGCTCCGCCGAAGTTCCTCATCCTGCGCGGCGACCTGGGCGCCGGCAAGACCACGCTGGTGAAAGGCATTGCCGAAGCTCTGGAGGCCGCCGATCCCGACGAGGTGACCAGTCCGACCTTCACGCTGATCCACGAATATGAGGGCGCGCGTGCGGTGGATGGGCGGCGCGAGCCGGTGATGCTCTATCACCTGGACCTGTACCGCATCCAGAACGAGCGGCAGCTCGACTCGCTGGGGCTGGAGGAGCTGTCCTCTCCGGAAAGCATCGTTCTGGTGGAGTGGGGCGAGAAATTCCCCAGCGTCGTGAAGCGCAGCCAGGGCGAGATCGAGATGCGCGCGACCGGCGGCGATTCGCGGTCGATTACGCTCACACTGAAGGACTAAAGGCAGGGAACAGGGGGCAGCATGGCTTCTGCCGCTTCGACTCCTGTCCCCTGCTGCCTACACCCTAAAAGTGATGCACTCGTTCCGGCTGCTGCTCTTCCGCGACGCGAGACGCTTCGCGCTCCAGCGAGCGGCTGACAAGATCGCGCGAGCCGAGGCCCACCGCCAGCGCCAGCGCCAGCACGATCCCGCCAAAGAGAATCCCGAATCCCAGCTCCACAATGTTGCTGCCCAGATCGAGATGATCCAGCACCATCGCGCCGGTGAGCACCAGGATCATCCAGCGCACGCCGATGCTGAGCAACCGGGCATAGCTGAGGTTCAGATTCACGGCGGCGATGAGCACACTGCGCGAGACATAGCGCGCCAGCACAGTGCCGATCACCAGCAGAACCGCCGCGCCGACGATGTGGGGCACATAGCCGAGAATCCAGCCGGAGACGACGTTTTCGGTGCTGCCGGCCTCGAAGGCGGAAACTCCCACCATCACACCGGCGGTGAAGAAGCACCAGAAGATGACGCGGCCGACCAGTTGCGAGGGCGCGAGGCGAGGCGACCAGTCAGCCATCGTGGGCGCGGTGCGGCTCATGCGCTCGTCAAAGCCGACGGCGGCGAGGATGCGGCGCACGATCCACGCCAGAATCCAGCCGATGAAGAGAAAGAGCAGGAGGGCCACGATGAAGGCCAGAATCCCAGGGAGCAGCCGCGCGAGGCTCTCCATGGCCCGGCCCATCGACGAGTGCAGCGACTGCTCAACCTGATTCCACATACGTCTTCTCCTTCCCGTTGGATTACGGATTGAAGCGGTCCGGCCACCTCCAGCGGGACAGCAGGTAAGGCTTCTTTTCTTCCCAGGCGCGGGCCAGTTGCTCCAGGCGCTGCTCTGCTTCGGCGTGGCTGAGGTTCGAAGCTTCGCGAATCCAGGAGGCCACCCAGCCGAGATACAGAGGCGTGAGCGCGCCCAGCACATGCGTGCGGCTGAGCGTGCGCAGCCGCCAGGCGAGCGCAAAATCGCAGACGATGCTCGCCCACAGCTCGTCCGCCATGCGGAACTCTTCCGGGGCAAGCTTCGTCAGGCGGCGCAGCTCCAGCAGCGTGTTCGGAGGCAGCACCAGCCGCCAGACCTCATCCAGGTTGCGGAAGCCGAGCAGGAACGACTCCAGCATGGGCCGCGTGTCCGGCGGCTCGCCGTCGGGCGCGTGGCCAGGCGCGGCGCCCCACACAGGAGCCGGCTGCGACCCGCGCACGCGCTGCCAGTGCGCGGCGCAGGATTCCATTTCCTGGAAGAGCGAACCGACAACCTGCGCCAGCACCGCGCTCAGATCCATGCTGCCGGAGGTTACCTGGTGGCGTACGTCCAGATGTACCTGGCCCACCGTGCTCTGCGGCGACTGCGTGGCCGTCACCGTCACCGGCCAAAGCAGCGAGTCGCCGCCATGGTTGTTCTGGTGCGGCTCAAGGCGCGCCAGCCGCACACACATGGCGCCGGAAGCGGCAAAGTCGAAGGCCAGCGGACAGCGAATTCGTTTGCCGTACAGCGCGCGGCTCAGCGGCGAAAGGATGCCGTTGTTGGCGAGGCCGTCGTATTTGCCGATGCTGTACAGAGGCATCACCAGCCCGCACTGACGCTCAAGAACGGCGTAGGCGAAGAGCTGCAGCGGGTGCGGATGCAGCGCGGCGAGGTCCGGCCCCAGCACAATGCAGGCACGCGCGTTCAGCTGCGCCGCCAGCCCCAGCACGGCACGCTGCTGCGCGGAGACTCCGGCCCACAACTCGCCGGTAGCCTGCACCGGGAACGAAAACGGGAAAAACGTCAGCGCCGTGGGCTGATCCGCAGACAACGACGTCACGGGCGTTTCGCCCCCTGGGGTCGGCCACGCGAAAACGATGTGCAGAGAAGTAAAACTGGGGCCGAGCAGACCGAAGACCGCTTCCGCCCGCGCGCGCAGCTCGTCGGCCGCGACCGGCCCGGCAATGCCCACCACGATGTCGGCGGAGCCAATGCGTTCCGCCTGCTCGCGTGTCTCTTCCGTCAGTTCAATAGCGGCCATCGTCCGATCTTTCCCGGGTTACAGCGGCAGCGACAGAATGCCGTGAAGTGGGATGCGAATCCATGCTGGCCGATTGTTCAGCTCGTACATCAGTTCATAGAGTGCCTTATCGAGCATGTAGATTTCCAGCAATGCGTCGAAGTGCTCGCGGGCCGCGGGAACGATAGGCGAAGCGCTGGCAGTCTCGCGCCAGGCGCGCAGAAATTCCCCGGAAACGGAGGACTCCCACAGCCGCGCCCACGGCTCCATCTGCGCCAGCTCGGCGGGCCGGCGCGTGATGTAGTGCGTCAGCGCGGCAAAGGCCGCATAGCTGAAGGAGCGCAGCATCCCCGCGACGTCTTTCAATGGAGAATGTCGAGCGCGGCGCTCTTCCAGCGAGCGGGCGGGCTCGCCTTCAAAATCGAGGATGACGAAATCCCCGCGAGAACGCAGCACCTGGCCCAGGTGGTAATCGCCGTGGATGCGGATCCACTGGCCCACGTTGCTGAGCTGGGTGAGCGCGGCATATTTCCCCAGCAGCGCGCTGCGGCGGCTCAGCGTGAGCGCCGCTGCTTCCACGGCATCGTCGGGCAGGCGGGACAGGCTGCTCTTCAGCGCGTCGAAGGCGCGAGTCGCGTGACCGGCCAGCGCCGCGCGCAGGCTTTCCAGATTTTGGGGCGTGGGAATCTGCGGCGCAAACGCGGCGTCGCGCCCCGACGCCAGCGCCAGATGCATCTCCGCGGTGCGGCGGCCCAGCGTCGCCGCGGCGTCCAGAAACATGCCGGCATGCTCGCGGGCCTCCGCGGGAACGGCACCGCCGGAGTCACCAGCCAGCGCAGCAGGCAGCGACCGCGAGGACGCGGCGCTCTCGTAAAAGCGGTCCAGTTCCTCGAGCGTCCACTGCCAGCCGTCGCCCTCATTCGGCACCAGACCCTGCAGCAGCGCCAGCGTCGCCGGCTCCTGGCTGTCGCGGCGGTACTCCAGCGACCCGGCGAAGGGCGGGATGTTCGCGAACTTCGCCATCTCAGTGAGGAAGCGGCCGATTTCGACGTCGGGATTCGCCCCCGGCTGCTGGCGCCGGAAAAGCTTCATGATCAGCCGGTCGCCAAAAATCGCCGAAGAATTGCTCTGCTCCGCCCCGGCCGGCCGCACCGCCAGCGGTTGCGACCCGCGCAGGGCGGCGAGCGCCGTTCCCGGCAGGCCGCGCAGCGAGCCGCGACGCGTGCGCAGTTCCGATCCGCTGGCGAGGATCTCCAGCAACGCCTCGGGCGCGCTCGCCCGCAGCATTCCGTCATGCAGCACGCCCGACACCGCGGCCGATCCCGCCGCGGCCAGTACCTGCTGTGGAGCAGTCTCGCGCAGCGTCTCGGCGTCCGCGCCAAAGCTCATCGCCAGGCACAACAACCACTGGTCCGCCTCGCCCGCTTCGTACTCCACCGTCAGCCAGGCCAGCGCCGCGCGATTCTCATCGAAGAGCAGGCAATCGTCGATCTTTGCGCGCTGGATGATCCGCGACTTACCGCCGAACCAGCGCTGTCGCTCGAGATAGGCGGGCAGCAGGCCCTCCAGCTTCGCCACGCCGTCAGCGGAGAGAATCGTCTGCCAGTCATGCTCGTTTTCGACGTAGAACGATTCCTCGCCGTTGCCGGAAACCGTCGTCTCCGCCGACGCCATGGAAGGCTGAATCTCCAGCCACAAAAAGCCGTAAGGTCCCAGCGTGAGCGAGTAAGGTTGTTTCGTAATCGGCGGAAACTCGACGTAGCCGAGCATCTCCACCGGCGTCATCCCCTCCAGCTCCGCAAGGTCCAGCAGCACCGGTTGCGCAAAGCGCGACAGGTTGGCCACGCAGAGGACGGTCTGCTCCTGGTATTGCCGCAGGTAAGCCAGCACCTTGCGGTTCGACGCATCGAGGAAGCGCAGCGTGCCGCGCCCAAAGACCTGGAAAAGCTTGCGCAGCGCGATCATGTTGCGCATCCAGTTCAGCAGCGAGGAAGGATCGTTCTGCTGCGCTTCGACGTTGATCGCCTCGTACCCCCACACAGGGTCCATGATCACGGGGCTGTAGAGCTTCGCGGGATTCGCGCGCGAAAATCCGGCATTGCGGTCGGGGGTCCACTGCATGGGCGTGCGCACGCCGTTGCGGTCGCCGAGATAGATGTTGTCGCCCATGCCCAGCTCGTCGCCGTAATAAAGGATGGGCGTGCCGGGAAACGAAAACAGGAGACTGTTCAGCAGCTCGATGCGGCGGCGGTTGTTGTCGAGCAGCGGCGCGAGCCGGCGCCGAATGCCGATATTGATCCGCATCCGCGGGTCGGCGCTGTATGCCAGATACATGTAGTCGCGCTCATCGTCGGAGACCATCTCCAGCGTCAGCTCGTCGTGATTGCGCAGGAACAGCCCCCACTGGCAGTTGTCGGGGATGGCCGGCGTCTGCGCCATGATGTCGGTGATGGGCAGCCGGTCTTCCTGGCGCAGCGCCATGTAAATGCGCGGCATCAGCGGGAAGTGAAAGGCCATGTGGCACTCGTCGCCGTTGCCGAAATACGGCCGCACATCTGTCGGCCACTGATTCGCTTCCGCCAGCACCATGCGTCCGGCGTAGCCTGCGTCGATGGCCGCGCGGATTGCCCGGATGACTTCGTGCGTCTCCGGCAGGTTCTCGCAGTTGGTGCCGTCGCGTTCCACGAGATACGGAATCGCATCGATGCGGAGCGCGTCCACGCCCATATCCAGCCAGCAGCGCATTACCGACAGCACTTCTTCCAGCACCGCCGGGTTGTCGTAGTTCAGGTCCGGCTGATGCGAAAAGAAGCGATGCCAGTAGTACGCCTGCGCCACCGGGTCCCATGTCCAGTTCGACTTCTCCGTGTCGGTGAAGATGATGCGCGCATCCCTGTACTTCTGATCGGTGTCGGACCAGACGGAGTAATTGCGCTCCGGCGAGCCGGCCGGCGCGTGGCGCGCGCGCTGGAACCACGGATGCTGATCGGAGCTGTGGTTGATGACCAGCTCGATCATCACCTGCAGGCCGCGCTCGTGCGCGGCTTCGAGGAAGCGCTGGAAATCCTCCAGCGTGCCATAGCTGGGGTGCACGCTCCTGTAATCCGAGATGTCATAGCCGTCGTCGCGCAGCGGGGAAGGGAAGAACGGCAGCAGCCAGATACAGGTCACACCCAGGTTCTGCAGATAATCGAGACGCTGCATCAGCCCAGGAAAATCGCCGACTCCGTCATTGTTGCTGTCCTGAAATGCCTTGACCGAGACCTCGTAGAGGATCGCGTCCTTGTACCAGAGCGGATCGGCGATACTCCCCGGCTTGCGTACGATGATCTGCGGTTCCGGCATCGAGTCGCGGGTCTTCACTGGTAGTAGTCGAAGTCCTTTTCGGAGCGCACGCGGCGCAGGACGCGGAAAAGGTGCGCCGGCATCTTCTCCGGCGAAAGCTCAATGTAGTTCCGCGGGCCCTGCCAGAGGAAGCGCGCGCCGCTGAGCTGATCCCAGAGCTGGAACGTTTCACCGGGGCGAAGGCGCAGCGCGTCCAGCTCCAGATTGATCCAGCCCGCCTGCGTGTGGGCGGCATCGAGGTTCACGACCACCAACACGGTGTTGGACGCGTCAAAGCTGCTTTTGCTGTAGGCAATCAGGCTGGGATTGTCGGTCGCGTGAAAGTGCAGATTGTGGTTCGCGTGCAGCGCCGCGTTCTCGCGGCGGGCACGATTCACCGACGTAATCGCGCCGGCCAGGCTCTCCGGCGCGTCGAGATTCCAGTGGCGGAGTTCGTATTTCTCCGACTGCAGATATTCTTCGCTGCCGGCGCGCAGTGGCTCATGCTCGCCCAGTTCGAAGGCCGGGCCGTAGATGCCGTAGCTCGGTCCCAGCGTGGCCGCCAGCACCAGCCGCGCGAGGAATGCCGCGCGACCGCCGATCTGCAGCGCCTCCGGCAGGATGTCCGGCGTGCTGGGCCACAGATTCGGCCGCAGATATTCGCGCAGCGGCGTCTGCGTCAGCTCCGTGGAGTATTCCGCGATTTCCTGCTTCGTGTTACGCCAGGTGAAATACGTGTACGACTGCGAGAAGCCCAGCCTGGCCAGCCGCTGCATCACGCGCGGACGCGTGAAGGCCTCGGAGAGGAAGAGCGCGTCGGGAAAATCGCGCTTGATCTCGCCAAGGCACCACTCCCAGAAGGGAAACGCCTTCGTGTGCGGATTGTCGACGCGGAAGATGCGCACGCCCTGCTCGATCCAGAAAAGGAAGACGTCGCGGAGCGCATCCCACAGCGCCAGCCAGTCGGCGCTCTCGAAGTCCAGCGGGTAAATGTCCTGATATTTCTTCGGCGGATTCTCCGCGTACTGAATGCTGCCATCCGCGCGATGTTTGAACCACTGTGGATGCTCACGCACCCAGGGATGGTCCGGCGAGCACTGGAACGCGATGTCGAGGGCCAGCTCCAGCCCCCTGGCCGCGGCCGCTTGCAGCAGATGATGAAAATCCTCGAGCGTGCCCAGCTCGGGATGGATCGCGGTGTGGCCGCCTTCCTCCGAACCGATCGCCCAGGGGCTGCCGGGATCGCCCGGCGCGGCTGTCTCCGCGTTATTTCGGCCTTTGCGAAAACTGCGCCCGATGGGATGAATCGGCGGCAGATAAAGCACGTCGAAACCGAGACCCGCGACATAATCCAGCCGCGCCTCCACGTCCCTGAAGGTCCCGCGACGGCCGGGCTCCATCGCCGCGGAGCGCGGAAACATTTCGTACCAGGCGGAGTAGCGCGCCTTCTCGCGGTCCACGCTGACGCGCAGCTCCGGCTCGCAGCACGTCTCGAGCGCGGGATCGGGGTAGTGCGCCATCGTCGCGGCCAGCGCCGGATCGAGGGCGGCGGCTTGTGCCGCCTCCGGCTTCTCTTCGTTGCGTATCTGGGCGGCCCAGCGGCGGAGCGCGTCCGCATCGTCGCGTCCGGCGCGCGCGGCGGCTTCTTCCACCAGTTGCGCGCCGTTCAGCAGATCCACGGCGATGTCCTGTCCGGCGGCGATGCGCATTTCCAGGTCGCTGCGCCAGGTGTCGAAGTGGTCGATGACCCCGCTGACGGTATAGAGATATTCGCCAAGCCGCGAGACGGAGAACTCCCCACGCCAGCGGTCGTTGCCCAGCGGCTGCATGGGCACGGTGGTCCACTGCGGCACGTCGCAGTAGCGAAAAAGCAGGCGCGCCGCGACATGGTCGTGGCCGTCGGCGAAAACATCCGCTTCCACGCGGACGGTATCACCCACAATGCGTTTGACGGGAAAGCGGCCCGCGTCGATCTGCGGCTCCACGCTTTCGACGACAACGCGCTTTCTTCCATCCGCGGGCCTGGGCACACTTCTGCTCGGAGACTGCACGGAGGCGAAGATGCGGCTCAGGGGCCTGCGCGTTGGATGCGCAACTGCGGAAAGGGCGTTGAGTCGCACCCGAGCGCAGGCGCAGAAAGGCGCAGAGAAATTCCCACGCTGCGGACGGGTCAGGTTTCGCGATGCGGCCTAATTGTCCGGCAGGATGCTCGGCTCTTCGGGCGCGCGCAGGCGCATGAGGCGGTCGATGGTATACGGCGCGCGCTGCGATGAGGCGTGATAGTGCCGCACCTGCAGCTCGCCCAGCAATCCGATGGCCAGCAACTGTGTGCCGGCCAGCATGAGCACCGCGGCGATCACGAACAGCGGCCCGTGCTGATCCATCACGTGCTGGTGCGTGAAAACCTTCAGCGCCAGCAGAAACGCCGAAATCCCGCCACCACTCAGAATGCCCAGCACACCCAGGCTGCCGAAGAAATGCAGCGGGCGCGTCATGTAGCGGAGCAGGAAACGAATGGTCAGCAGATCGAAAAAGACGCGAAACGTCCGGCCGATGCCGTAGTGCGATTTGCCCCGCTCGCGGTTCACGTTCGTGATAGGAATTTCGCAGATACTGGCCCCGTACCACGACGCCAGCGCGGGAATGAAGCGGTGCATCTCGCCGTAGAGCGGCACATTGTGGATGATCTCGCGGCGATAGGCCTTAAACGTCGTGCCGAAATCGTGAATGTCCACGCCGGAGAGCTTCGCCATCAGCCAGTTGGCGCAGCGCGAGGGGATGCGGCGCATGACGAAGTTGTCGATGCGCTCCCTGCGCCAGCCGCTGACCACGTCATAGCCTTCCTCCAGCTTTTCGAGGAAGGCGGGAATTTCGGCGGGGTCATGCTGCAGGTCCCCGTCCATCGCCAGGATGAAGTCGCCCTCGGCGTGGTCGAACCCGGCCGCCAGCGCCGAAGTCTGGCCGAAGTTGCGGCGCAGCTTGACGACCAACACGCGACTATCGACTGCGGCAATTTCTTCAAGCAACCGGCAGGTGCGATCTGTCGAGCCGTCGTCCACAAACACGATCTCGAAGGAGTCGCCCACCTGCTCCATGACCCCTTTCAGGCGGTCGTAGAGGGCGGTGACGTTCTCTTCTTCATTGTGGAAGGGGACGACGATGGAATACTTCGGCATAAAGCTTCATTATAGACGTCCGCCGCTCCGGATTAGTGATCTATCGCACTGTGTGTACTGGCTCCGCGTCCTCCGTGCTCGCTGTGGTGAAAGGCGCTACTCGGCCAGTGCCTCTTCCGTAATCCGCGCGGCCTCTTCGCAGGCGGCGCGATCCACATCTAGGTGCGTGACAAAGCGGATGCTGTTTCGGCCCGAAGTTCCGCAGAGAACCCCGTGCTGCCGCAGCCGTCCCATCAGCGCAGTCGCGTCGCCCTGCCCGCGCAGCCGGAAGATGACGATGTTCGTGCGCACGGATTCGAGGTCCAGCTCCACCTGGGGCAGCCTCGCGAGCCGCTCCGCAAGCAGCCGCGCGTTGGCGTGATCTTCATGCAAGCGCTGCGGGCCCTCCTCCAGCGCGATCAGCCCCGCCGCAGCCAGAATGCCCGCCTGACGCATGCCGCCGCCCAATCCTTTGCGGATGATGCGCGCGCGGTCCATCAGCTCGCGCGAGCCGACTAGCAGCGAGCCCACCGGCGCGCCAAGCCCTTTCGACAGGCAGAACATCACCGTGGTGAAGCCGCGCGTCAGCTCGCGCACGCCCACGCCCAGCGCCACGGCGGCGTTAAAAATCCGCGCGCCATCGAGATGCACGGGCAGGCCGCGCTCTGCGGCTCCCGCCCAGATTTCTTCCAGCACCGGCAGCGGAACCACAGCGCCGCCAGCCATGTTGTGCGTGTTTTCAAGCGCGATGAGCCCGGTCTGCGCGCGGTGATAATGCACGCCGGTGATGTGCGGCTCGATCTCGCCCCACGTAATCACGCCGCGATTGGCGGGCAGCGTGCGCAACTGGCAGCCGGAGAAGGCCGAGGCCATCGCCATCTCCCACTCCGCGATGTGCGCGCGTTCCGTGCAAATGACCTCCTGCCCGTGCTGCGTGTGCAGCCGGATGGCGGTCTGGTTGCCCATGGTGCCGCTGGGCACAAAGAGCGCGGCCTCACGCCCGAAGGTTTCCGCGGCGCGCGCTTCCAGCCGATTGATGGTTGGGTCCTCGCCGTATACGTCGTCGCCCACGTCCGCAGCAGCCATGGCGGCGCGCATCTTCGCGCTGGGCTTCGTCACCGTGTCGCTGCGCAGATCGGCGATGGCGACGGGGGTGGCCGTGGCCGCGCGGGGCGATGTCTCGGCGGCGTCTTCAGCAAAGCCGGCAATTTTTGCGGACATGGATTTCCTTTCAGACCCAGAATGACACAGGACACAGGCGGCTCAGGCCGCAGCCGGTTCTGTCAGAAACCGGGCAAAGACCTCGTTCGAGAGCAGGCGTCCGCACGCCGTGAGCGCGATGCGATCGCCGCCGAGCCGGGTCAGCAGAGCTTCGTTTTCCAGCTCGGTTACGGTTTCCAGGTTCGCACGGAATGCGGACTCCGAAAATTGCTCGCGCAGCGCTGCCAGGCTCACGCCCTCATTCAGCCGCAGGCCGAGGAACCAGGTTTCTTCCAGCTCCTCTTCGCGGCTGAGTTGATGCGGAGCCTCCGGCCAGGCCGGACCGGCGAGGTATGCGTCGAGATCGTCAGTTGTGGCGAAGCGCAGCGCGGCACCTTGCTGGATGCGGAGCATCGAGTGGGCGTCAAGGCCAAAACCCAGATACGGCGCGCGCCGCCAGTACTTCAGGTTGTGCCGCGACTCCGAGCCGGGACGCGCGAAATTCGAGATCTCATACTGCGCAAGGCCGCATCCGGCCAGAAAGCCGATCGCCTCGGTGTACATCGCGGCGATCAGATCATCGTTGGGAACCTGCTGCGCGTGATAGCGCTCGCCGCCGAGCAGCATTTCGCGCCCCAACCGGGATTCGTCGTCGACTTCCAGCATGTAAATGCTGGCGTGATCGACGCCCGAATCGGCCAGCACGCCCAGCGATTCGAACCAGGAGTCGGGCGTCTGCCCCGGCAACCCCGCAATCAGGTCCACGTTAACCGCACGAATGCCGGCTGCGCGCACGCGGGCGATGTCGTCGAGCGCGGTCGAGCGGGTGTGCAGGCGGCCGGTTTGCCGCGCCTCGCTGTCGACGAAGGACTGCACGCCGAAGCTGATGCGATTCACGCCGGATTCCGCCAGAGCCTCCAGCACCGCCGGCTCCAATTGGCCCGGCGCGCACTCTACGGTGACTTC
Organism: Acidobacteriaceae bacterium; assembly: GCA_030037475.1. Classification (GTDB taxonomy): domain Bacteria; phylum Acidobacteriota; class Terriglobia; order Terriglobales; family Acidobacteriaceae; genus Palsa-343. The sequence goes on along the minus strand of JASHRH010000004.1, from coordinate 3,855 downwards.
CGCCGTCGGCGTCAGGGCAAATTCCCGATGCAGCGCGGCAAACAGCCGCCGGATCAGCGCGGGCGAGAGCAGCGTGGGCGTTCCTCCGCCGAGGTAGATGGAGTCGGCAGCATCGGGCAGGACAGCATTCCACTCCCGAGCGCGCTCTCGGATTGCCCGCAGATCCTCTTCCAGCCGCGCGACGTAGGGCTCATGGTACGCGGCAGGGAACACCCCCGACGTGAAGTTGCAGTAGGTGCATTTGGAGCGGCAAAAAGGGATGGAAAGATAGAGCCCCAGCAGGTCCATGGCTGCTTCTATTGTCCCACCCGGGTCGCAGTGCAGCCCGAGCGTGCCCAAACTCGGCAGTGCATACCGCATTGTGGCTCAGCGGGAAGCCAGGGTCCAGTTCTCCAGCATCAGCCCGGGAACGCGACTGAACTCGCGCGTGTTGTTGGTCACCAGGGTCAGCTTCAGGCAAAGCGCGTGCGCTGCAATCAATAAGTCATTCGCGCCGATCATCTCTCCGCGCTGGCGCAGAAGGGCGCGAATGAGGGCGTAATCCCCGGCCGCGTCGTCCGGGAAATCCATCGTTTGCACCTGACGGAGAAAAGCCTCAATCGCCGCACCGTCCTGCACCCGCCGCGGCGATACCTCCACGCCGTACAGCAATTCGGACTTCGCGATGACCGAGATGCAAATGTCCGCGGGGGGAACGGAGGAGAGCCGCTGCAACAGAGTGGGGCTGGAACGTCGCATGATATACGAGCAGGTGTCGGTGTCCAGCATGTAGCGGAGCATCAGCGCTCGCGTTCCTGTACCGGCAGGTCTTCCACGTTTTCCATGAAGGCCGGCGATGCGACCGGCCCGTCCTCCAAATAGCGGGACCAGTCCATGGGCCGTGGCGACAGGATGATGTCCTCGCCCGAGCGGCGAATGAAAAGCTCGCTGACCCGTACCTGGAATTCCTTCGGCAAGCGCACTGCCTGGCTGCGGTTATTCATAAAAACTTTGGCGGTTCGCTGCATGGAAGGCCTCCGTGCGTTTGGCATATACACAAGTATATACCTACAGCCTCGCCGCGCTGCATAGGGTTCTTCGTCGCGATCCTGGCAACCGCGAAAAGCTCTGTTCGCCCCCCGGCTACACTAAAACCAATGCCCGCTTCCGGCGATTCATCCTCGGCTGATCCGCGCAAGCCGTCGTCCGCATCTGCGCCCCAGCCCGAGGGAGCCGCCGCGCCACCGCCTCAGGCCGCCGCCTCGCAGGAAGACGACATCGTCGGCAAGGCGTATGACAGCCGCCTGATGCGCCGGCTCATCCGCTATCTCTATCCCTACAAATGGGCGGCGATCACCTCCATCGTCGCCGTCCTGCTCAAGGCCGGCGCGGACGTCCTCGGCCCGTACCTCGTCATGGTCGCCGTCGACCTCTACCTGACGCCGGCCATGGCGAAGTCGCCGCAGGCCGCGGCGGCGCAGGCGGCACAGGGCGCGCAGCAGCACGCCTGGATCGCGCACTGGCTCACTCCCTGGGCGCACCACGGCGCGTGGGGCGGCATCACGGAGCTGGCCGTCATCTGGCTGGCCGCGCTCCTCTTCAGCTACGGCCTCGAGGCGCTCCAAATCTGGCTGATGCAGTGGACCGGCCAGAAGGTCATGTTCGACCTCCGCAGCCAGATCTTCCGCCATCTGCAGCGCATGCACATCGGCTTCTACGACCGCAATCCCGTGGGCCGCCTGGTCACGCGCCTCACCACCGACGTGGATGCGCTGAACGAGATGTTCACCTCGGGCGTCTTCGCCATCTTCGAGGACGTTTTCGTCCTCGCCGGCATCATCTTCGTCATGCTGCGCATGAAGTGGTGGCTGGCGCTGCTGGCATTTTCCGTGCTGCCCTTCATCCTGCTGGTCACGCATTTCTTCCGCAACTCCGTGCGCGACTCCTACCGCCGCATCCGCACCGCCATCGCCCGGATCAACGCCTACACGCAGGAGCACGTCAGCGGCATGCCGCTGGTGCAGCTCTTCAACCGCCAGCAGCGGGCCTTCCGCGATTTCTCCGCGGTGAACAAGACCTACCTCGACGCTTTCAAGGACGCCATCATGGCGTACGCGCTCTACTATCCCGCCGTCGAGCTGCTCAGCTCCATCGCCATCGCGCTCATCGTCTGGCAGGGCGGCGGCGGCGTCCTGCGCGGAACGGTCTCGCTGGGCATTCTCGTCGCGTTTATGCAGTACGCGCAGCGCTTCTTCCGGCCCATCCAGGACCTGAGCGAAAAATACAACATTCTCCAGGCCGCCATGGCTGCCAGCGAGCGCGTCTTCAAGTTGCTTGACACCGCGCCGGAGATTATCTCGCCCGCGAATCCAAAGCCTGGCGACGGCTCAGGCCGGATCGAATTCCGCGACGTCTGGTTCACGTATCAGCGTCTCGACCCGGAAACCGCGGCGCGCATTGCCGCAGCCAGCCCCGCCGAGCTGGCCGCCATGCCCATTGAGTGGGTGATGAAGGGCGTCTCGTTCACCCTTTCGCCAGGACAAACGGCGGCGATCGTCGGTCATACCGGCGCCGGCAAGACCACCATCACCAGCCTGATGATGCGCTTCTACGACGTGCAGCGCGGAGCAGTCTGCGTGGACGGCGTCGATGTGCGCGAGCAGGAACTGACAAGGCTGCGCCAGCGCTTCGGCGTCGTCCTCCAGGATCCGTTCCTCTTCAGCGGCACGGTCGCCGACAACATCCGGCTGGGCACCGAGCGCATCACCGACCAGCAACTGCGCCTCGCGGCCGAGCAGGTGAACGTGGACGACTTCATCCGCACGCTGCCCAGCCAGTATCAGGAGCCGCTGCGCGAACGGGGCGCGGGGCTCTCGACGGGGCAGAAGCAGCTGCTGAATTTTGCCCGCGCGCTGGCTCACCGGCCTGGGATTCTGATCCTCGACGAGGCGACCTCCAGCGTGGATACCGACACGGAGCTGCGCGTGCGCAGCGCGCTCGATCGCATGGTGGAGGGGCGCACCTCGGTCATCATTGCCCACCGGCTCTCGACGGTGCAGCGCGCCGATGCGATTCTGGTGATGCACCACGGCCAGCTCCGCGAGATGGGCTCACACCAGGAGCTGCTGGCCATGCACGGCATCTACTGGAAGCTCTACCAGCTGCAATACAAGGAGCAGGAGCTGGGAGAGCCCAGGAGCGGGCTGGAACCGTCGCTGGCGTAAGACAGGGGTGATGCGGTTAGCAGTCAGGGATGAAGCGGTTAGGGGTGGGATGGTTAGCAATGAGGCGGCTGGCGGTAAGACGGTTAGCGGGTTAGCGCATGTCACGGAACGATGGGCCAAAAATTTTCCTCTCCGCGGGCGAGGCCAGCGGCGAGCACTACGGCACGCTGCTGATCGCGGCGCTGCGGCGGCTCGTCCCGGAGGCCCATTTCTTCGGCCTCGGCGGGCGCCGCATGGAAGCGCTCGGCTTTCGCCCCATCGTCCGCTCCGAAGATGTGGCCGTCATGGGCATCACCGAGGTCATCCGCCACATGCCGCGCATTTACGGCGAATACAGGCGGCTGCGCGCCTCCATCGCGCGGGAAAAGCCCGACATCGCCATCCTCATCGATTTCCCTGACGTGAATCTCTCCCTCGCGCGGCGTCTGAAGCGCCAAAGCGTGCCGGTGATCTATTTTGTCAGTCCGCAGCTCTGGGCCTGGAAGAAGTACCGCATCCGCAGTGTGCAGCGGTATGTGGACCGGATGCTGGTGATCTTCCCCTTCGAGGAGCGCTTTTACGACGATCGCGGCGTCGCGGCCGAGTTCGTCGGCCATCCCCTGGCCGAGCTCGACCCACCCCGGATCAGCCGCGAAGACTTCGCCCGCCAGGC